>JAUXUE010000016.1 GCA_030681075.1 Candidatus Amesbacteria bacterium
GATCCACCAACTTAAAAAACGGGAGGGGTCATATTCTTCAAGTTGTAAAATGTGTAAGTGGATCTTCATAATACCTCGTCAATAATGGCCATAAAATCATCGGGTTTTTCCAAATGTGGCCAATGTTTGGCTCCCCAAACAATACGTAAAATAGAGCCACTTATGGCCTCTTTGATTACCTTTGCTTGAATAAGTGGTAAGGTAATATCTTTTTCGCCCCAGATAATTAACGTTGGAATTTTTATCTTGAACATTTCGCTCCGCAAATCATCACGAATCACATTGACAAAAATCTTTCGCATATTCCCTGCTGTGCGATAGTCTGACGAACCAAATAAATTTTTTATTGTTTGTGGGAACAATCTTCCCAAAGGGGCAAAAATGGCAAACAGATTGGCCATGAGACTTTTTATCCTCAAGCCAGCCGCATCAACTAAGATTAGTCTAGAGACTAGCTCCTGACTCCTAGCTCCTAAGATAATAGCGACACGACCTCCAAATGAGTGGCCAATTATAGTAATATCTTTTAATTTTTCTGACTTAATAAAATCTTCAACGAATTTTGCATAATCATAAATTCCCCAGGAATCAGGTGGCTTGGGGCTTCCCCCCATCCCCGGAAAATCCAAGAGCCAAATCTTGTATCTAGTCTCTAATATCTTGGCTACTGGCAACCACTCTGTAAGATTCCCTCCCCAACCATGGAGAATAATTAAGTTCTGTTTGCCAGAACCAGACACCTCATAATTAACAAGCTGGTTAGAAATTACTTTTTGCATATAGCTCTCAAGGCTAAAAATTGGGGGATTTCGCGAAAGGATAGGTTTTCAGCCCGGGCATTGGGTCCTGGCTGGCTGGTTTTATAGGTTGGTATCTCCAACATTCTGTCAATTACAAAACCATTATTCCCCAAAATATTGACATAATTTTGTAACGGCCGATGAAAACTCGTAGTGACGCCACCTTGACCACCTGAATAGGCCTTCATGGGCACTGCCAGGGGTGTCAGATAGCGGTCAATGCGCCTATATTGCAATTTACGTCCTTCGTCCCAACCCCAACCACTTTGTCTAGGAATTCTAAATGCCGGATGATTCATAAAAATTACGAGTCTCCCACCAACTTTTATGGCTTTAGTCACAGCCTTTATTACATCTTCTAAAGGATCAATATCTTGGATAGACAACATCATTACTCCGGCGTCAAAACCAGATAAATTTAATTTTCGTGCGTCACCGACCAAAAAATTACTCTGGGATATTTTTCTATTTTTGGCAATTTTGATTAGCTGTTCACTGACATCAATCCCTGTATACAATCCTTGTGCAGAAACTATATATTGAGCCAATACTCCTTGTCCACAACCTATATCCAAAATCTTCTCTCCAGGCTTTACTGCCAACAATTCCATGACAGCAGGGATGGCAAGCTTGATGTGGTGAATACTGCCCTTGTCCCCCACCCAACCGTCATACCAATCAGCCACCGGATCCCAACCTTGAGTACTCATAACCCCATTATAACTTAATTTTTAATTTACAATTTTTAATTTTTAATCAATTTTTAATATCAAATTTTTAAATTCTTAGCAATCGGTGCGTTTTCAGAAACCAGCATCACATCATCTATTTTCTTTCCCCCAATTCCATCAGGCACTAAAATAATTTTTAAAGTCTTGCCATTATTATTTATCTCATGATATTTTGGCATATAATTTTCCATTAATTTTATATTTTTCTTTATAGAATCAATGTCAATTTCCAAAGCAGTAACCATTCTTTCCATTTCTGATCTGGTAGTATTTGAGGCTGATTCCATAGCAGAGGGTGCTTCGCGCTGAGCTATCCTTGTCGTCTCCAGAGCTTTGTTTAAGACAACAATTTCGGATTCTAAACTCTGAATAATTTTAACTTTCCAATTCATATGTGGATTATAACATTAGGGAAATTAGGGAAATTTGGGAAATTGGGGTGTTTAGGGAGATTAAGCTTTGGAGAGGGTTTTTAGAAACTCATCGTTGTCTTTGGTCTTTTTCATTTTGGAAATCAGAAGCTCGGTGCGTTCGTCATCGTTTAGCATATCAAGCATTCGACGTAATTTATTGATATCTTCGTAGCGCTTGCCCAAAAGCTTTTCATCTCCGCGAGTACCGGAATTTAAAAGACTAAATGATGGATAAATCCGGCGGTCGGCCAGGCGGCGGTCAAGATGCAACTCCATGTTGCCAGTGCCTTTGAATTCTTCGTAGACAAGATCATCTTGGCGGGATCCGGTATCAACTAGACATGTACCGATAATAGTCAGACTTCCACCTTCCTCGACGTTTCGGGCCGCCCCAAAAGCCTTTTTGGCAGGATAGATGGCTTCGGCTGAAAATCCCCCACTCATCATCCGGCCGGAATTCCCGGAAATCATGTTGTAAGCTCGAGCAAGCCTAGTAATCGAATCCAAAAGAATAAAGACGTCTTTACCCATTTCCACCAGTCTCTTGGCCCGTTCAAGGGCTAGCTCTGCTATTCTGACCTGGTCAAGAGGTGGGTCATCAAAATTTGAGGCTGCGACTTCACCTTTGAGAGATCTTGTAATCTCTGTGACTTCTTCTGGTCTTTCACCAATGAGAACTGCCATCAGATGCATATCGGGATAATTGGCAGACAAAGCCTCAG
>JAUXUE010000010.1 GCA_030681075.1 Candidatus Amesbacteria bacterium
AAAGAAATCAAAGAAGGTACAATATGTATAGATTTAGGTTTTCCCAAAGGGGATTTTGATCCAATGTTGGCTGAGAAAGCCTCTTTTTTTACCCCTGTGCCCGGAGGCATCGGCCCCGTAACAGTAGCTTGTCTATTTGAAAATTTACTATCCAATTAAACTGTCTGTGGATTTTTTCAAGTTATGGGTGATGATATACAAATAGGAGTTCATAATAACTCTAACAACAAATCCTGGGAGCTTAAGTTTTTTGAGTATACCACCCAATTTTGATGCCCTATCTACGGCATCTGCAAAAGGTTTGGTTATTTCTAAGGAAGGTTCAAGCATACAATCATTGTACACTACTAGCAGCCGTGTTAAAATATCGCATATGATAGATATTTCATTACAACAATTATTGGAGGCAGGATGCCACTTTGGCCATCAGGTCCGTCGTCGCAATCCCAAAATGGCTTCTTACATTTATAGTCATCAAGATGGAGTGCATATTATCGATCTGGTTAAGACCAAAGAAGGTCTGGATACGGCTCTGAAATTTTTGAGCGAGACAGCAGCCTCTGGTGGGACAATTTTGTGGGTAGGTACCAAGCGTCAAGCACAGGATGTAGTCAAGGTAGCAGCAGAAAAGACAGGCATGCCATATTTTGTCACCCGCTGGCCAGGGGGCTATTTTACCAACTTTCCCCAGCTTCAGAAAAGCGTCTTGAGACTTAGGGATCTAAAAACCAAGAAAGAATCCGGAGAACTGAAAAAATATACCAAGAAAGAGCAATTGCTTTTTGACCGCGAAATAGCCAAATTAACTAAGCTTTTTGGTGGCGTTGAGAACCGAGATAAAATACCCCAGGTCCTGTTGATTGTCGATACACACCGTGAAGCAGTAGCCGTGGCCGAAGCCAATTTGGTCAAGGTACCTGTCGTAGGCTTGGTTGATACCAATGCCGATCCCACGAAAGTGGACTTCATTGTGCCATCAAATGATGATGCAGCCAAAGCCATTGAGTTGTTCGTAAACGCTTGTACCGAAGCTATTTTGGAAGGGAAAAAGAAACATGAAAGTAAATCTTGAAGACTTGAAAAAATTGAGAGAAGAGACTAAAGCAGGAGTAGCTGACTGCCGCTCTGCTCTCGAAGAAACCGAAGGGGATTTGAAAAAAGCCACCGAAATATTAAGAAAGAAGGGGATTGAAAGAGCCGAAAAAAAGAGTGATCGGGAAGTCAAAGCTGGCATGGTCTTCTCATATATTCATCACACTGGCCGCGTGGGAAGTATCGTATCGCTAGCTTGTGAGACCGATTTTGTAGCCAAGACAGACGATTTTCAAAAACTTGGCCGGGAAATTGCCATGCATTTGGCGGCCACAAATGATCTGGAAGCTCCATATGTCCGCGATGCCAGTAAAACTATTAAAGATCTAATCAAAGAAGTCATAGGCAAGCTTGGAGAAAACATTCAAGTTGTGGAATATAAAGTTGTGGTAATATAGATTTATGAACCTTGGGGACATACCAGAAAAGATGCAAAAGACCTTGGAATTTGTGAGAGGTGACATTGCTTCTATTAGAACTGGCCGGGCCACTTCAGCCTTAGTTGAGAATATTATCATCAAAGCCTATGGAGGCAGTACCCAAATGCGGGTCTTGGAAATGGCTGGAATTTCTACTCCTGACCCACAGTCACTTCTGATTACTCCATATGACAGCGGAACTATAGGTGAGATCAGACGGGATATTGAAGCGGCCAATATTGGTCTTACTCCGGTAATTGATAACGGAGTAATTCGCATTGCTGTACCATCCTTGACCTCTGAACGTCGGCTCGAATATGTCAAAATGCTCCACAAGAAGCTCGAGGATGGCAGAGTCAAAATCCGACAGGAAAGACACGAAAAGATGACTGAATTTAAGCGCATGGCTGAAGCCAAAGAATTAAACGAAGACGATAGGTTTACCGCCGAAGCCGAGCTTCAAAAATTGACCGACAAAATGATGCTCGAAATTGAAAATATTGGGAAAAATAAAGAAGAAGAATTGATGAGAGTGTGATAGACTTACAAAATGTTAACCTTCTTTGTATTTTTGGGAGTATTGTCGGTCTTGGTACTCATTCATGAGCTGGGACACTTCATGGCTGCCAGGTATTTTGGAATTAGAGTAGACGAATTTGCTTTTGGTTTACCCTTTACCAAGCCAATTTTTAAGTTTCAGCATGGTGAAACTCAATATGCCATATACCCTTTGATCTTTGGTGGCTTTGTCAAACTACATGGTGAAGAAAACGAAGTCAAGGATGACAAAAAAAGATCTTTCTGGAATAGGGGTAGAAGACAACGAATGATTGTCCTAGTGGCAGGGGTGACAATGAATATAGTTTTGGCACTAAGTCTTTTTGTCACTTTGTATCTGGTGTTGGGAGTCCCGGGAAAAGTTCAAAATTTGATCACAGTAAATTTTGTAGAGCCAAATTCTCCAGCAGCCGCATCGGGATTGATTGCAAGTGATAGGGTAATTTCAGTCAACGGTCAGACACTAACCTCCACACCAGAATTTAGCCAAGCCATGATTAAATATGCAGGCACACCGACAGATATTGTGGTCAGACGCGGAGCGACAGTACCATTATTTGAAGGTATTGTAGAAAAATCCACTCAGGAAATTGTTCTGACCGCTATTCCGCGGGTCAATCCACCGGCCGGTCAGGGAGCTTTGGGAGTCAGTATTAGTCAGTATCCATATGTCCAGACTAGTAAAACAGGGAATGTTTTTTTGGCTAGTATCAGAGTCACCGGGAAATGGATAGAACGCGTCTTTGACGGCTTCAGAAGTATAGGTAAAAGCTTAATGGCTGGTAAAAAACCAGAGGGAGTTGCTGGACCGATTGGGATTTATCAGTTGACAGGTGTAGTGGCGGGTGAGGGAATACTACCAATTATGGAGTTGATCGCGATATTATCTGTTAATCTGGCGATTTTTAACGTCTTGCCGATACCAGCTCTTGATGGGGGGAGAATGTTTTTTGTCTGGCTCGAGTGGGTCAGGCGCAAGCGCATTTCAGCAGAGCTGGAAGCTAAGATCAACAATTGGGGTATGATTTTTCTCTTGACTTTGATTGCTCTCATTTCTCTTCAAGATGTCATTAGGATTTGGTGGAAGTAATACGCCACTGATGGCAATACTCGATAGTATTGGACACACTCCTTTATCACCATATATTAAGTCACAGGGGACAGGAGACAAGGCACAGGAAACCCGAAGAAGATACCAGACGGTATACGCCAAAGATATTGGATCGGCAGCTGCGCCGACAGCAGGATTTCATTTTACACAAGAGCTTAGTGGCGGTGGGGACGACTAGTGTCAGAGTCTTGGAAAGCGATTGGACAAAAAATGAAACCAATATTTTCATTTACCCAAGTCTACACTCTTAATGTTGGTCTCAGCATTTGCCACTCACGAACTAATTATCAAAGCCTATCAAGGGGCCATCAAATGCAAATACAGATTTTTTAGCTTTGGTGATGCGATGATAATTTTGTAACAGTTCTTATCATCACTCTGAGGTTGTGCATGGAGGCAAGACGATAAAATAGCAGTTCTTTGCATTTGAACAAATGATGCAAATAAGCCCGAGAGTAAGTTTTGCAAGTTGGGCAATCGCAACAATTGTCGATTGGATTTTCATCTAGGGCATAAATACTTTTGGAAATATCAATGCGCTCGGTGGGGGAATCTTTGCAATATAGTGCCCCATTGCGGGCCAGTCTGGTCGGAGCTACACAATCAAACATATAAAAGCCACATTTGACTGCCCGGACCAAATCAGACGGTCGCAGTCCCAGACCCATGGCATATTTGGGTTTATCTTTGGGTAAAATATCCGAAATCCAGGACATGACTTCTTCAGTGCCATCCATATTGTAACCAATAGTTTCACCGCCAACTGCAATTCCAGGTAAATCCTGATCCACTACAAACTTGGCAGACTCTATTCTCAAATCCTTGTGCATTCCACCTTGGATTATTCCAAAAAGAGTGGTATCGCCCGCTACATTTTTACACCTCTTTAGCCAACTATGCGTAATGTCCATCGCTTTTTTTGTGTCAGCGTGACTTGCTTTATCCGGAGTACAGACATCTAAAGCCATAATAATATCTGCCCCGATTTGAATTTGTGATTGGATTGCATCCTCTGGAGTCCAAAAAAAATTCTTACCATCAATTTGTGACTTGAATTCCACACCGTCCTCGGAATATTTTCCTTTCAAGCTCCAGAGTTGGAATCCTCCAGAGTCAGTGAGGATTGGCCGATCCCAATTCATAAACTTGTGAATACCGCCTAGTTTTTGGACATTTTCTGAACCAGGACGCAAGAATAAATGATAATTATTTGCCAATATTATTTGGGATCCAATAGCTTTCAAATCCTCGGGTGATAGAGACTTAACTGTGGCATTTGTGCCCACAGGCATAAACACAGGAGTCTGTATTTCCCCATGCGAAGTTTTTATAATTCTGGTCTTAGAATCAAACGCGAACATATTTGGATATTATATCTTGATTTTGTTATAATTTAGACATGTCTAGTCAGCAGCTAACCTTAGCCCGAAATTTGATTCGCATCAAACCATCACTTATTTGGTACTCCAAAGCATATGATCAATTATCTATAGAATCTATTGCCGAAGCAGTCTTTAATTATGGCACTTGGCAGGAGTTTTTGAAGTTGAAAGATATTTTGGGAATCAAAAGTTTGGCTCGGACTTTTACAAAACTAAACGAAATGCCAAGATCCAATCTCTTGCCTATCTACCGCAATTATTTCCGCCACTATTTTGAACATTATGCATAAAAATATTTTGACTGAGAGTCAAATAGTGATGCTCCCTCTGTTAAAGCTATTTTCTTCTGATTACTATCTCGTAGGAGGTACAGCTCTGGCTCTCCAATATGGACACCGCCGGTCGCTTGACTTTGATTTATTTACACTAAATTCGTTTGAAACCCAGCCAATATTGCGTAAAATCCGCAAAAATCACACCATTAATCAAATTTATATTGATGAATCTGACCAGCTCACTCTATTGGCCGATCAAATAAAACTAACTTTTTATCAATATGAATATCCAGTCGTTCACAATGAAAAATTTGATGACATTATTACTATGCCGGATGACTTGTCTATTGCGGCTATGAAAGCCTTTGCTCTTGGCCGTCGTGCCAAATGGAAAGATTATGTCGATCTCTATTTTGTTTTCAAAAATCATTCGATCCAAGAGGTTGTGGATCGCGCGCACGAGTATTATGGACGGGGAGAATTTAATGATAAGCTTTTTCGGGGACAACTAGATTTTCACCAGGACATTAATTATATTGAGCCCGTAGATTGGATGCCTGGATTTGAGACTTCTCAAGAGGAAATTCTCTTCACTCTGTCACAAATTAGTTTGTCCTAATCTGAATTAATTTGTCCTTGACAACTGTAATAATGATTGCTTAAATAATAAGAGATGAAAGTATTGATTATTTTAATAGTTTTGGTAATGGCTGGAACGGTGAGAGCTGAAATTGGTGATTTTAAAAAAGCTACTTCTGCAGGAGAGCGAAAAGAAGCAAGAATGGAATTTAAAGAAAATCTAAAAAAGATCAAGGATGAGAAGAAGCAAAAAATTGTTGAAAAGCTAGATATAAGATTTAATGAAGTAAACCTCAAGAGGACAGCTCAAATGACCAAGCATTTGGACAGAATGACCGAAATATTAAGTAAAGTCACGGGTGATACTGCTAGTGCAAGTTCAGCAATTCAGACTGCAAGAGATGCTGTAACAGCACAAGCTGCAAAGACTTATGTCATTACGATTAGTACTGAAGCAAATTTGAAGATGGACGTAGGTAAAGTCAGAAGCCAGTTAGAATACGATCTCAAAGCTGTCCAAGAGTTAGTTAAATCTGCAAGACTGGCAGTTAGAGCTTTGTTAAAATGAATAAAATTTTAATAATTATTGTTTCGTTATTGATATTGGCTTTTTTGGGTTATAAAGTTCTCTATCCATCACCTACTCCAGTTGTTGTTGACTTAAAGCAGGAGCTGATGCAAACAGAGGACGATGGGGGTAAGGCTGATTTTGATGCGCTCTCCCAAGACGCTGTTGGTTTGTAAAACTCGTGCTATCATATATCTATGGCCATTCTGCCCGATGCCCTGATTGCAAAGGTTCTCATAAAATCAAAACTTCTTGATGAGAAAAAAATAGAGGAAATAGTCGCGTATGCCAAGAATTCTAATATTGCTTTGGAGGACGCAATACAAGAAAAAAGTTCAGTTACTGATGAGCAATGTGGTCAAGCATTAGCCGCTTATTTCAAATTGCCATTTGTAAACTTGTCGAAGCAAAGTATTTCTGATGATGCTATAGGGGTCGTGCCGAATAGAGTGATGCGTAAGCAGAAAATAGTAGTATTTGAACGGGACAAGACAAGCTTAAAGGTGGCGATTGCTGATCCTAGTAATACGCAGGTAATTGAAATGTTGGCTAAAAAGACTGGTCTTAAAGTCTTGGCTCATTTTGCAACCTTTCGTGATATTCAGAGCGCACTTTTGGTATATCAGGGAGATTTACAAAAGTTAGTGGATAATATAATGGCTGAGGATATTGGTAGGACTGCTGAGGCAATTTTGGAAGATCCACCTGTAGCTAGAATTGTCGATGCAATTATTGAAACGGCCTACCAAAATAGAGCATCTGATATTCATATTGAACCAGAAGAGGATAGTTGTCTTGTCAGATATAGGATTGATGGAGTATTGCAGGACCAAATGCGAGTACCTAAGAAAATTCATGAAAGGATAATGACCAGAATCAAGGTCTTGTCTGGACTTCGGACTGACGAACATATGGCAGCACAAGATGGAAAAATGCGGGACAAACTAGAGGAAGAGAACTTGGATATCCGGGTCTCAATTTTGCCAATCGCCGATGGTGAAAAAGCAGTACTCCGATTACTCTCATCAAGGTCCCGGCAATATACATTAAAAGATTTGGGGATGAGTGATCTAGATCTGGCTAAAGTTACCAGGTCTTTTTCGAAGTCCTATGGGGCTATTTTGTGCACTGGTCCCACCGGATCTGGTAAAACAACAACTATCTATGCAATTTTGAAAATCATCAACACTCGCGAAAAAAATATTACCACAATTGAAGATCCGGTAGAATACAAAATTCGTGGTGCCAATCAAATTCAAGTTAATCCCAAAACCAATCTGACTTTTGCTTCGGGTTTGCGGTCTATTTTGCGCCAAGATCCCAATGTGATTTTTGTGGGGGAAATTCGAGACGGTGAGACGGCTGGAATTGCCATAAATGCAGCACTGACTGGGCATTTGGTATTATCGACTCTCCATACCAATGATGCAGCTACTGCGATTCCTCGGCTTATTGATATGAAAG
>JAUXUE010000011.1 GCA_030681075.1 Candidatus Amesbacteria bacterium
CACGCTGGCTGTCAACAATTTGCCAAAATTCTCCTGATACAATTCCAGGCTCTTGTCATGACTCGAATAGCTGGTACCATCAAGCCAAATTTTTGTCACCCGCATTTCATTTTTGGTCAGAGTGCCCGTCTTGTCTGTGGCGATAATAGTAGTACTACCCAGAGCCTCTATCGGAGAAAGTTTTCTTAAAATAGCTTTTTGTCTGGCCATGCGTTGCATCCCAATAGCCAGAGTAATGGTAATTACAGCGGGCAGCCCTTCCGGTACAGCAGCGACAGCAAGACTAATACTCGTTAATACCATCTCAATGAGCGGATACTTGGCAAAAAAACCAATCACAAATACTATGCCACTGGCAAAAATGGCTAAAATCCCCAATTGTTTGCCTAAGGTATTCAGCTTTTTTTGCAAAGGAGTATCATCTTCTTTGATAGCAGAAAGCGAGACCGCAATTTGACCAAAACGGGTCTGCATCCCGGTCGCTGTGACAAGAGCCTTGGCCCTACCTTTGGTAACAATTGTCCCCATAAATATATCTTTTTTGGGTTCGATAGCCATAGATTCACCGGTCAGTGAGGCTTCATTGACTTCTAAATGCAGAGATTCCAAAAGGGTAGCGTCAGCCGGAATCTTGTCGCCTTCCTCCAAGAAAAAAATATCGCCGGGAACCAAAAGCTTGCTATCGATCATTTGTTCAAAACCCTCTCTTATTACTCTCACGCTGGAAAGAGTCATCTTTTTGAGAGCGGCAATAGTTTTCTCGGCTTTATATTCCTGGACAAATCCCAAGATACCATTGAGAATGACAATTAATAGAATAAACATTCCATCCAAGAGATCTCCTAAAAATAATGAAGCAACCGAGGCGGTAATCAGTAATATCACTAATATGCTGGCAAACTGAGATAAAAATATGCCAAAGGGTGTTTGCCTCGGCCGACCAGTAATTTCATTATGGCCAAATTTGTTTAGTAATTCTTCCGCCTGAATATTTGTTAGTCCTGTCATTTTATTTTATTCATGAGGGGCAGATAAATTAAGAATTTACTACCCTGTCCCCCCTTACTCTCAACTTTAATTTCTCCATGATGGGCATGAATAATCGAGGCAGTTATTGCCAACCCCAGACCCGATCCCAAGATTTCTTTGGATTTTGATCCTCTGTAAAATCGCTCAAAAATATGGGATAAATCCGGCTCTCCAATTCCCATGCCGTTGTCTTTTATTTGAATAACCGCTTGATTATTGTGAGTAGACAAATTCAAATAAATTGTCCCGCCATTTTTTGTAAACTTTATAGCGTTATCAATTAAATTTAAGATGGCCTGACCTAGCTTGTCAGATTTTCCATTCACAAATATTTCTGGCGCGATTCTGGATTTTATTGAAATATTTTTGGGCATTGCCAGTTTGAGTGCGATATCGCAAATATCAATTATCAATTCGGACAAATTTATGGTTTTATTTGAATCTTTGATTTGCGATTCGGCCCAAGCCAGGTCCAAGACGTTTTTTAGTGTCGCGGCTAATTTGTTGTTATCTACTAAAACTTCTTCCAAAGATTTTTGGTATTCTGTGGTTGTTCTTGGCTTGGACAATGTAATTTCAGCATTGGTGCGAATAGTGGAAAGTGGAGTTTTTAGCTCGTGGGCCACGTCACCTATAAATTGCCTCTCGCGGGTAAAGGCCAGGTGCAGGCGGTCTAATAATAAATTGAAAGTTTGGGCCAATTCATCCAATTCGTCACCAGCGCCAAAATTGGTAATCCGCTCGTCCAAATTTTGCGAACCTATTTTTTTCAGTTGTGCAGACATTGTAGCTATTGGCTCGATGGCTTTTTTGATTAACACATATCCTCCAAACGACACCGGTATTATCAAAATAATAAATGTCACCCCAAGAACAATAATCAGACTCTCGAGCGACTTGGAAATGACATCGATCGGATGAGCGACCAGTATTACTCCCTGCAAATTTTCACCATCAATAATCGGGGTGGCCAAGAAACGCATCTGGGACCCGCCGATATTTTTGTTGGCAAAAAATGGTTTACGCTCTTTGTAAATTTTGGCAAACAAATCACCAAAAGCGGTAGCGTCTTTACTTAGGGTAACCGAGGCATTAAATATTTGACCTTTATTGTCCATGGCCACGACCAGCATCCCCGGAATCTCAGCAAATTCACGGTTGAAAGCTTCCCTAGTCAGCATGCTGTGCATGCCAATGTTGTTGCCGGTAATCAAATTTACTACTCCAACACTGTGAGACTTTAGTAAGTTATCGGTGTGAATAGAGAGTATTTTTCCGGTGACAATATAAAAGCCAAAAAATGTCAAAAAGGTCACGACCAAAAAAGCCAAAATGTTCCAAAAGGTCAGACGAAATCTGAGACTTTTATATTTTGTAGCCCACGCCATGGATTGTACTAATCAATTTAACAGAGGCGTTTGAATTAATTTTTTTGCGAAGGCTCGCCACAAAGACATCTACAATATTACTCATACCGTCAAAATTGTAATCCCAGACATGCTCGGTAATCATGGTTCTGGTCACCACTTCGTTTTGGTGCCGTAATATAAATTCTAAAATAGCAAACTCTTTGGGTGTCAAAGATATGTTCTTTTTGTTTCTAATACAGGTGTGTTTCAGTGGATCTAACGCGAGATCGTCAATAACTAATACTGATGACACATTATTATTACTCCGTCGGATCAATGCGTAAATCCGTGACCGCAATTCCAGAAAAGCAAAGGGCTTGGCCAAATAGTCGTCGGCTCCACTATCGAGTCCGGCAATTTTATCTTCCAGGGTAGTTTTTGCAGTTAACATCAAAATTGGAGTAGTTATTTTTTGGGAACGCAAATTTTTACACAAAGTAATACCGTCCAGTTTTGGAAGCATTATGTCAAGCATAATCAGATCATATTTTTCAGACTCAGCCAGATACTGGCCATCTTCACCATCATGGGCCAGATCCACGGCAAAGCCATCTTCCGTCAGACCCTTTTTTATAACCTCGGCCAAGCGCACTTCATCTTCTACTATCAAAATTCGCATATGTTCATTATACTTTACAGATGAATTATTGGACAATATTTTTTACAGGTCTGACTGCTGGCGGCTTTTCTTGCCTAGCGCTTCAAGGAGGGCTCTTGGCCGCGACACTGGCGACCACCGCCGAAGAAAAAAATAAAACTCCTGATTGGCAACCAACTATGATTTTTTTGGTTGGTAAAATAATTGCCTATACTATATTGGGCGGACTATTAGGATTATTCGGATCAGTCTTTCAGCTGTCTGACACCGTCAAAATTATTTTTATTGTCACGGCATCAGTTCTAATGCTGGGATTAGCCGGCAACATGCTCAATCTTCATCCCCTCTTTCGCTATTTTGTTTTGCAACCGCCAAAATGGGCAGGCAGGCTGCTGCGAAAACAAAGCAATTTATTTTTGTTGGGAGCACTCACCGTCTTTATCCCTTGTGGCATCACCCAGGCGATGGAAGTAGCCGCCATTGCCTCGGGTAATATTTTTGCCGGAGCCATGACCATGCTGATTTTTACACTGGGTACTGCTCCTATTTTTATGGCTCTGGGATTTGTAACAACAAGGCTTTCTGAAAGCTTTAGAGCCGGATTTTTTAAATTGGCAGGTATCTTAGTCATTTTTATAGCTTTGAATAATCTCAACGCCGCCGCAGTCTTGGCCAATTCCAGATATACCTGGGACAATTTTATCTGGGCGTTTAGTGAAACCTTTTTGACCAGTGACAAGTCACAAGTGACAAGTAACACAGTAGAAATTACGGCAACGTCGGGAGGGTATTCTCCACGGGAATTTACGGTCAAAATTAATGAACCAGTGACGGTAACTATAAATTCCAAAAATAACCGGTCTTGTGCTAGAGCTTTTACTATTCCTTCTCTGGGAATCCAAAAAATATTACCAGAGAATGGAACTGAAATAGTTACTTTTACACCGACATCAACTGGGCGTATTGCTTTTTCTTGTAGTATGGGAATGTATACGGGAGTGATTAATGTCGTTAATTAAATATGAAGAAAATATTCAAAATAACTGGGATGCACTGCGCATCTTGCGCTACTATTATTGACCTGGATCTGGAAGATCTAAAAGGCATAAAATCCGCCAAAACCAGCTATGCCAAAAGTGAGTTGAGTGTGGAATATGATGAAAAGTTGGTTTCAGAGAAAGAAATTTTAGAATCAATCAAGAAGTCGGGATATTCTGTAAAGTAAGTTTGAGGAATGTAATTGTCATTATTCGTTTATTGTAAACCAAAAAGTGGTAGGAATGCGGCAAGACAGATTTTTTGACGATAGATTTGTCTTCCGCGTATGGATCAGGTTACATATTAAGAGGAACCTTGATCTAAAACTCTGGGTGATTTTCATCTCCTAGAAAGGAGGTGATCCATCCCCAGCTTCGGCTAGGGATACCTTGTTCAAGTTGGTCCCCGATTTTCATGGGGCTTGGACTATATCTTCATCCCCGGTGTTACACCGGGGCGCTCGCGTGTAGTCTCTACGGACTCCCCTCGATTCCTCTCGGGGTTGCCTCGGTATTCCCATGAGCCTATTTTATTAGCTTTTAGGGTTCACCGATACAGCGAGATTTTTTTACAAAATTGCTTCTGTAAGTTGCAACAAATTCACAACTTAGCCCTCATCGCTGAGTTCGCCCTTGTCCCGAAAAAATCGGGATATCAGGCGCCCCCAACTTTGCTGGCTTGATGGGCGGTGTGTACAAAGAGCGAGAACGTATTCACCGCAGCCTGCTGATCTGCGATTACTACCAAGTCCGGCTTCATGGAGGCGAGTTGCAGCCTCCAATCTGAACTGGGGGGAGTTTTGTTGGGATTAGCTCCGCCTTGCGGCTTGGCGACCCGTTGTTACTCCCCATTGTAGGATGTGTGTTGCCCTGGACATAAGCGTCATGCTGACTTGAAGTCATCCCCTCCTTCCTCCCCACTCTACGCGAGGCAGTTTCCTGTGACTATTGAACACAGAATAAGGGTTGCGCTCGTTTCCACACTTAAGTGGACACCCCACGGCACGAGCTGACAACAGCCATGCAACAGCTGTACTAGCCTTTTTACAAATTTTCCGACTTTCATCAGAATAGGACGCTAGCATGTCAAACCCAGGTAAGGTACATCGCTTATTAACGAATTGAACCACATGCTCCCCTGGTTGTGCGCTCTCCCGTCAATTCCTTTAAGTTTCAACCTTGCGGTCATACTCCCCAGGCGGTCCGTTTAACGCCTTCGCTTCGGCACTGCACACACCCGTAGTGTATGCAACACCAAACGGACATTGTTTACACCTGAGACTACCGGGGTATCTAATCCCGTTCGCTCCCTCAGGCTTCGTCCCTCACCGTCAGGCTCGTTTTCGGTATGCGTTTTCACCACAGGTGGTCCCCCGGGGATCAGAAGATTTCACCCCTACACCCGGAGTACCCATACCGTCCCCCGACCTCGAGACATACAGTATCCCCGGAATTCCAACGGTTAAGCCGCTGGATTTTCCCGGGAACTTGAATATCCGGCT
>JAUXUE010000017.1 GCA_030681075.1 Candidatus Amesbacteria bacterium
AACGGATTAAATTCAAAAACCATTACCGAATATCGCTTACAACCATCTACCTCAAACTCTGCCACATGCCCTAATATTCCAATATTTCCATTTGCCAACAATATCGCCTGATTTACTCCTCCCCAACGCTTCTCCCCAAACTGATCTTCTATTAATCTTGCCTGTTTTATCACCGACGCGTTCAATTCAGCCAACTTATCAATTGTAGTAAACCCTATCTTCCCCAATCCGCCCACTTCTCCCTGTGGTCGAGTAAATACACCCAACCTATCGTCTTTTAATTTTACCAGTCGAATATCTTTCATCCCCGCTGGTCCACAAGTCAAATATTTCAAATTGTTTATGTTCTGACCAATGTAAAATTCCGTCGTGTATATTCCACTTGTCCAATCCACCTTAACTCCCCCCAATATCAACTTACCATCTATTTTAGTCACAAATGGATCTTGCATAGCAAACTTGGATCCATTTTCCTCCATTCGCCACTCTCCAGCTCGATTCTTTCTGAAAAATCTTGTTTCTGAATCAGTTTCAGAATCCCTAGATTCAACCCGCGCTGCAATTATCATCTCTCCATTATTCTCAAACGGAGCCGTCGGATTATAGATATCTTTTCCTTCTACTGTAAATGGTACTAAATGAGTCATGAAAATTGTTTTTATTACAAAAAATACTTTACTACCGTAATAACACTAAAAAAACCATAAAATACAAAGGCACACAGGACAGCTAGAATTCTCCAGTTGGCAGGTCTTAGAGGTTTGTCAAGCGAGGTCATATTCATCCACAAAATCAAGCCCGTATAAATAAACATCGAAATGGCGTTCATGACAGCGCCGATAATGACCAAGCGCAAAGGCTCGGTAAAGCCAAGAGTAAAGATCAAGACCCCCACCACCACCTGAAGCCACAAGAATCCAAAAAAGAATTTGTGGAGTTGCCTATGAGCCCCCTTGTGGCGAAACATTATAGCCAGGTTCTCCCCAGCTATTCTGGAGTTTGATCCAAATACTGAAAATTGCGTTCCAAAGAGCATTATTCCCACTAGTAGTAGAAATATTGTACCCAGTATTGGCCAGCTCCTTTGACCAATCTCGACTGCCTCCAAAATAACAAAGTTGATACTAGTTTCCACTGCCGGATGCTTGTAAACAGTGGCAAAAGATAAAATCGACAACATTAACATAGTAATGACACCTGTAAACCAAAAGACTATTCCATGCTCCAGATTAATTCTCTTCCACCAGAGCTTAAATCTTGATAAATTCTCGGGTGTACATTTAAATTGCTGTCCCTCCACCTGGGTCACTTCAGTTTCTTCATTCCAAATATTACCTATTTTGCCAAAATACTTGCCCATTCCATAACCCTTTTCTTTGATATATAAGCTCTGAGCTAGATTGAGATTTCCGCCGGCTCCGGCATAAGCCAAAGCTGCCAAAAAAGTGGCCATAGGCAATTCTTTGGGTATGCCCACTGACAATAATCCTAACCAATGCTCGCTTTTGGATAACCAAATGGTCAACCCCAAAATAAACGGCACTCCAACCAAGATAATGGCTTTTTGGATCCGCTCTTGGGTCTTGTAAACCACACTACCAAAGTTAAACAATACACCTACCACCAAAAGCATAATTATCCCCCACCACTTGGTATATTCCATACCCACGGAAACCGCCAAGACTTTGGCCGCGGAAGCGATGATCCCAGGCCACATCCAAGGTATTAAGGTCGTTAGTAAAAACCAAACAGGGATCCACTTGCCATATTTGCGGGTCATACCCATAAAGACACTTTCGCCAGTCACTAAGGTATATCTTTCTATTTCCATATTGATAAAAAATTGCATGGTAATGCCGACTACTGCTGCCCACATGATGCCAAGGCCAAAATTGGCTGTCAAATACGGCCATAAAATTAATTCTCCACTCCCAAGCCCTACTCCCAAAATAATAAAGCTTGGTCCGATAAGTTTTTTTAGAGGCCAGGCAGGTGGTAATTCTTTCATATCTAAATAATGTTATCATTAATACATGCTAAATTCTCCTGTACCAAACGACCAAGAAACTTTTGGCCAAGAGTTGACTCTCGATCTTTATGATTGTGACCTAGCCACTATTTCCTCGGGCGAGAAAATCAAAGAATTTGTAATTGAGCTGTGTGACAAAGTCATCAAGATGAAGCGCTATGGGGAGCCCCTGATCCCCCATTTTGGCCATGAGAATCCTATTACATCTGGGTATTCATTGGTCCAGCTGATTGAAACCAGTAATGTCTCTGCTCACTTTTCAGAATACAAAAAAGCAGTCTACTTAAATATCTTTTCCTGTGCTTGGTTTGATCCGATCAAAGCCGAGGACTATTGCCGAAAGTTTTTTGGCGCCAAATCCTGCACTTCTCATTTGCAAAAGAGAATATAATACAGATTGATGAAAGTAGTAACTATTGGAGGTGGAACTGGAGCGCCAATAATCATCAAGGCTTTGATTGGTGCAGGAGTGACTAATATTACCGCTATTTGTGCAGCTATGGATTCTGGAGGAAAAACCGGAATCATCCGTTCGGATGAACGCGACCGAGTAATTGCTATATCCGATTTACTCCGCAATTTATTGACCATGATTCCCCAAAATCACACTGCATTTGCAGAAATGCTCAATTTTGTCGATGGCCGAAATCGCAATTTGGGCTACACTATTTATTATGCACTTCTTGAAAAATATAATAATAATTTCTTGGCTGTCCAACAGCACTTTGAACACTTGCTGGGGATTAAGTTCTTGGGTCAAGTAATCCCAGTCTCACTTGAGCCAACCAATATCAAGTTTCAAACTGAGTCAGGAGAAATCTGGGTTGGAGAGCACGAGCTAGACCGCCAAGCCATGTCAGCCAACAATATCTCCAAATTTTGGATTGATCCGGTGGTAACAGCCACTCCAGAGGCTATCAAGGCTATCAAAACTGCCAATGTTATAATCTATGCTCCCGGAAGTCTCTATGGTTCAATCCTGGTTAATTTTCTCCCCCTGGGAATCAAGCAAGTACTCAAGACTGCAAAGGCCAAAAAAATACTTATCACCAATCTGACTTCTAACCGTAATCAAACTCATGAATTTACTCCCCCGTCATATTGGAAACTCTTTCAAAAATACACAGGATTAAAAAGGCCATTTGATATTATCATCTCCCCAAATTTGACTAGATCCGAGTTTGACAAGAAATTTCCAAAGGTGTCTTTGGCCTATGACCGAGAGCACGCTCATTTTTTGGGTTGGGAAGAAAAAG
>JAUXUE010000028.1 GCA_030681075.1 Candidatus Amesbacteria bacterium
GGAGGGGGAGTAATATTGACTCTGATTTCGGGAATTGGAGTACTTTTGCTGACGACATACCTCGGTCCCAAGGAATTTGGATTATATGGATTGGTAATGAGTATTATTGTAATTCTTGGATATTTTTCTGATATTGGACTAGCAGCTTCTCTTATTCAAAAAAAAGAAACCCCGACTTTATCTGATTTACGTACCACCTTTACTATCCAACAGGGATTAGTAATTACCTTAGTTGTTATTACTTTATTATTATCACCATTTATAAAATCATATTATGAATTGGGAAATTCTGAATATTGGTTATTGATGGCTTTGTTGGCCAGTTTTGTCCTATCTTCACTCAAATCTATTCCATCGGTCATGCTCGAGCGGGAACTTCGGTTTGACAAAATATTGATTGTCCGGATTGTGGAGGCAATAATTTTCAACTTGGTTGCTGTCACCATGGCTATTTCAGGCTTTGGTGTAGCTTCTTATATTCCGGCTGTATTAGGGCAAGGACTGATTGGATTAATATTATTATATATTTTCAAACCGTGGTCCATAGGACTGGCTTTTTCCAAAGAAAGTTTAAAAAAATTGCTCAAGTTTGGTGTTCCATATCAGACAAATTCATTATTGGCTGTAGTCAAAGATCAGTTTATGAATTTGTTTTTGTGGAAAATTATCGGTGCTTCTGGTATGGGCTATCTGAACTGGGGAATATATTATAGCCAGCAACCACAGAGACTGATAATGGACAATGCCACAAGGGTAGCTTTTCCGGCACTATCCCGTATGCAAGATCATCCTCAAGAGTTTGCCAGATCTACCGAAAGACTCTTGATGTTTGTCTGCTTGGTCATCTTTCCCATGGTTATCGGCATTGGGCTTGCTTGGTCGCATTTGGCATATTTAGTGCCGAAGTGGTTCAAGTGGCAACCGGCTCTAATTCCTCTGTATATCGCCTGTTTTGGAGCGGTAATGTCGTGCGTTTCTACTCCGGTCATGGGTATACTCTATGCTTTGGGTAAAGCCAAAATAAATACCTACTTGATGATTATGTGGCTAATTTTAGAATGGGTATTCAAGCCAATCTTGGCACTTAAGTTTGGTTTTATGGGTGTGGCTTATGCTGTAGGGATAATATCAGTCTTTTCGATCGTTCCATTACTGGTGGCCAAAAAAATAATTGGGTTTAGCTTGGTTCGGAGTTTGTTGACGGCAGTAGCTTCTGCAGGCTTAATGTTGGTAGTGGGTTTGTTGGTACATAGTTTTGGCATAGTGGTGACCCTTGTCATGTCGTCAATGGGATATATCATAGGAGTAATGGCATTTGGTGGAAAAGAGTTGTTGTTGGATATTAAGCCATTCTATGATCACTTTCGTAAAAAATTATAAACATTGGATACTGATAATAATCGGATCAATATTTTGGTCTCTGACGATGGTTAAGAGTGGCTTGGTCTACGATTATGGAATGGGTTTTTGGGGACCCAATGGACATGATGGTGTTTGGCACGTATCACTTGCCAGTAGCCTAGCACGAGGTAGTACAGAGCTGCCAATATTTGCTGGAGAAAAAATCAAAAATTATCATTTGGGATTTGATTTGACATTAGCTGGAATACATACTGTCACCAGAATTCCCATAGTAAATTTATACTTTCAAATTTTACCTCCACTATTTGCAATTGCCATTGGCTGGCTGGTCTATAGGCTGACAAATAATCTCTGGAGTGTGTTTTTCACCTATTTTGGCGGAAGTCTGGGATGGGTTTTTGGTGGAGGAGAGTCCATGTTTTGGGCTCAGCAATCAATGTCTACTCTCATTAATCCTCCATTTGCACTATCATTAATATTGCTTCTCACCGGTCTGTTATTAATCAAAAACAAAAAATATTGGTGGGCAGGACTTGTATTTGCAGTTCTTCCTCATATCAAAATCTATGCAGGTATATTAGCCTTCGGGGGTTTATTAGTCGCTGGTCTAAAAGACCGGAATTTATATAAAACTTTGATATTAAGTCTAGGTATTTATCTAATCTCTAATTTCCAATCTCTAATCTCTAGTTCTCAAATTTTAGTGTTCAAGCCCGGCTGGTTTCTCGAGACCATGATGGCACTATCAGACCGCTTCAATTGGCCCAGATTTTACGAAGCCATGATCAATTACCGGGCCGCCGAAAACTATCCTAAAGCCATTCTTGCCTACGGAGTTGCACTGGGGATATTTGTAATAGGCAATATGGGCACTAGAATAATAGGACTGATACAAACCAAAAACTGGTTTTACACCAGTGTGATTGTGGCAGGACTGGCCTTGCCTATGTTTTTTGTTCAGTCAGGGACTGCCTGGAATACAATCCAATTCTTCTATTACTCATTGTTTTTTGCTGGCATTTTAGCGGGCTTAAGTATCCAAAGATTCCCTAAGTTACTTAAGATACTCATAGTTATGTTGACTCTTCCCACAGCTTTTCAAACTTTACCCCATTATTTACCCTCCCGCCCTCCAGCAAAAATCTCAATTGAGGAGCTAGATGCTTTAAAGTTTTTGGCTACTCAACCTGCAGGAGTAGTATTGTCTTATCCAGCTATTGTCAAAGACACGGAGGCACCTAGACCGCTCTATGAATATGAATCCACAGCCTATGTCTCAGCTTTTTCTGGACATCCGAGTTTTCTGGAAGACGAAGTCAATCTAAATATCATGGGCTATGATTGGTTTACGCGCCGTAAAACGGTAGACGGATTTTGGAAACAACCAACTGTCAATTTCTTGATAGAAAACAATATTACATATGTGTATTTAATCAAAAAAATCGGAATTATTTCAGTTGATATGTCAAATATCTTTGAAAACTCTGACATCGCGATTTATAGAGTCAAATAGTATAAAATAGATGGAAGTATGCTATCTGTTGTAATTGTAGCCTGGAATGAGGAGAAAAATCTACCTAGAGTAGTGGTATCTGTCAAGGATTTTGCAGATGAAATAGTGGTGGTTGTAGATAAAGGAAGTATAGACAAGACATCTCAAGTGGCCAAGAAACTTGGCTGTAAGGTCTTTTATCATGAGCACACTGGAATTGTCGAGCCGATTCGGGCATTTGCCATTGCCAAGGCTAAGAATGAGTGGATTTTACTTCTGGACGCTGATGAGGAAATATCCGCGGATTTAGCGGATAAAATAAAAAAGATTATCGCGGATAATAAGTTGGATTACATTCGGATTCCACGGAAAAACCTGATTTTTGGCAAGTGGATAAAAAGTGACCATTGGTGGCCGGATTATGTTTATAGACTCTTCAAAAAAAATTCCTTAACTTGGGACAATGCAATTCATAGCGTGCCGTTTACCCGTGGTAAGGGCCTGGATTTAGCACCAGAGGAGAAATTCTCTATTATTCACCATCATTACAATTCAATATTCGAGTATGTAGATAAAATAAACAGATATACAGATCACCAGAAAGTTTATAGATTTACAGCGTCAGATCTAATTACAAAACCCTTTGATGAATTTATAAGGCAATATTTTGCCAGGCACGGATATAGGGACGGAATACATGGATTGTCATTAAGTCTCTTGCAGGCATTTTCAGAATTGGTTTTGTATCTTAAGCTCTGGCAAGATGGTGGGTTTTTACCGGAAAATATCAAACCAGAAATTATTGATAAAATGGTCAATGATAAAATGTTTGAATTTAAGTGGTGGTCATATCAAGCAAAAATTGACGAGGCAAATCTTTTTAGTAAACTTTGGTACAAATTAGCTAGGAAACTTGGAATATGAAGGTGCTTACGGTGGTGCTATCTTTCAACAGTAAGAAATATATTGGCGAATGTCTTGTGAGCTTGCAAAAAATAAATACAGATATCTTGGTTATTGAAGGAGGATCAACTGATGGATCAGGAGAATATTTAAAAACGAATTATAGCGAATTGAAACTAATTTCAACTAATAAGAATCTTGGATATGCTGGGGGAAATAATGTGGGTCTAAAATATGCTATTGAACATAATTATGATTTTGTCTGGATAGTAAATCCGGATATTGTAGTCGACCCACGGGCCCTGGATGAAGCACTCAAAGTAATGACAAAAGACAAGTTGACGGCTGTCGTGGCATCAAAGGTCTATTTTGCTCCGGGATTTGAATTTCACAAAAATCGGTATAGCAAAAAAGAATTGGGTAAGGTGATCTGGTATGCAGGGGGAGATAATGACTGGAAAAATGTCTTTGCTACACATTATGGGATGAATGAAGTAGATAAAGGTCAGTTTGACAAAGAGCGGGAAGTGGGTCACGCAACCGGTTCTTCAATGTTGATTAGATGTGAGACTCTGAAAACGGTTGGAGTTATAGATGAAAAGTATTTTTTGTACTATGAAGAAAATGATTTATGCCAGCGTATTAGAAAAGCCGGTTTCAAATTAATGTATGCACCCAGAAGCACAGTCTGGCACAAAGTCGGTCAGGCAGCGGGAATTGGATCACCGCTGGCAGATTATTATATTGCCCGTAACCGGATGTATTTTGGTATGCGCTGGGCACCTGTCAAAACCAAGCTTTCATTAATCAAAGAATCGTTAAAATTGTTATTTTTTGGGCGGACTTGGCAAAAAATCGGAATTAGAGACTTTTATTTGAGGAAATTTGGAAAAGGTTCATATGCTTAGCGCAATTGTCATTACTTTAAATGAAGAAAGAATGATTGGAGACTGCCTGATCTCACTGAAATTTGCAGATGAAATAATTGTCGTGGATACAGGTAATTCAGACAGGACAAATATCATATCCAAGGATCACAAAGCCAAAATAGTTAAGTCTCAGCCTGGCTCTGGCTACAATAACTTTAGAAACGATGGCTTAAAGTCTGCCAAGGGAGATTGGATATTGTACGTAGATGCCGATGAACGGGTAACACCATTACTCGCCCGGGAAATTGAGCAAATAATTGGTTCAGGTACAACTTACTCGGCTTACAAAATACCACGGCGCAATTTTTATTTGGGAAAAGAAATGAAATTTGGTGGTTGGGGAAACGACAAAGTTGTAAGACTTTACAAAAAGGAAAAATTACGAGGTTACGAGCAAGCCTTACACGAACAACCTGTAGTTGAAGGTGAAATTGGAGATTTGGAAAATTCACTGGTCCATTTTTCCCACCGCGATTTAGAATCTATGTTGGACAAGACATTATTATTTACTGGTTACGAATCAGATCTCAGGCTAAAGTCAAATCATCCGCCAGTGGTATCTTGGAGATTGTGTAGAGTAATGTTGACTGAATTTTGGCTCAGGTTTATTAGGCTACAGGCTTGGAGAGATGGGGTAGAGGGCATAATTGACGGAATGTTTCAGGTATTTAATATGTTTATTATTTATGCCAGATTATGGGAAGCACAAATCGCAAAGCGTTAATTTATGATCCCTATTGGGATTCTCTTGGCGGAGGGGAAAAATATATGGCAACTATTGCCAAGGTTTTGGCTGATAGTAATTTTGCTGTAGACATATATTGGTCTACCAATATCTCACAGAGTGTAATAGACCGTTTCGGTATAGATCTTACAAATTGTAACTTTATAACCAAATATTCCACACATGACTATGATCTGGTATTTTGGAATTCAGATGGTAGTCTGCCAACCTCACTGGCTAAAAAAACATTTATAAATATGCAATTTCCACACCACGGGGTCTCGGGTCACAATCCCACAAATCTAATCAAATCAAAATTCTACACATTTCTCACAAACTCAAATTTTACAAAATCGGTTATTGACCGGGAGTATTGGGTAAAAAGTCATGTTTTGTATCCTCCGATAAGAACGAAGGACTTTAAAATAGGACCAAAATTTAAGCAAATTCTCTATGTAGCGAGGTTTTCCAATCTCGCCCAAGTTAAAGGTCATGAGATATTAATTCAATCTTTTGAGAATATTTATAAACAAATACCGGAGTGGAAATTGATTTTGGCTGGGAATACAAATATTGGGACTACAGATGAGAGTTTTTCCCGGTTGAAAGATTTGGCTGAGGGCTTGCCGATAGAATTTGTAATTAATCCCGACCTTACCGACCTAAAGAAACTTTATTCCCGGGCTAGTATTTTTTGGTCAGCGAGTGGCTACGGGATCGACGAAAGATTATATCCTGAAAAAGTCGAGCATTTTGGTATGACGGTGGTCGAGGCCATGTCTGCCGGATGTGTCCCTATGATTGTCAAATTGGGTGGGCACCCAGAAATTGTCACCCACAGTGAAGACGGTTACTTGTGGGAAGAGACAAATATGCTTGAAAAGCAAGCTCTAGAATTAATTGCTGATACCCAAAAAATGTCATATTTGTCTAAGCTTGCCCAAAACAAGGCTTATGTATTTGACGAGGATAAATTTAAGGTAAAATTATTGGAACTAATATGATATTTATAATATTGGGAATTATCTTGCGTTTTGTACTAATGCCTATTGTCTATCATCCTGATGTTCGAGCCATGGGCATGGGAGGTTACTTAATTTCCCAGAAAGGGCAGGTCACCCAATTTTATGATTATCTTAGTAGACAGCCACGCGATGACAGGTGGGTGGAAATATTTACCGATGGCTTGTTTATATATCCACCCCTGGCTTATTGGGTTCATGGTCTGTTTATGAGTCTAACTTCACCAGTTTACCCATTTACCACACTACTAGCTTTATTAAATGAAGCAGAAATTGCCAAAACATTACCCACATGGAACTACCTCTTATTTATGCTCAAAGTTCCATATTTGGTTCTTGAGGCAGTCTTGATATTTGCAATATACAAACTGACGGATCCAAAGTACAAAAAATCGGTTTTGATTTTCTGTATGCTTAATCCCGTTGTTCTGTATTCTGCTTATGCCATGGGACAATTTGATATTTTGATAGGGTATTTAGTAGTCATTGCTGCATTAGGTGCCCTGAGATCATCATATCTGTCTGCAGTTCTTTTGGGAATTGCTTCCGGATTTAAACCATTTCCTTTATTTTTATTGCCGATGCTTGGGACAAATATCAAAGCAAAAATTATTTCAGTTCTTGTGGGATTGGCAACTTATGGATTTATTATAAGCCCATATTTGAGATCTGTGGCTTTCAAGCACTATGCACTATTGGCTAGTCAAACAGATAAATTGGACTATGCTAAGATATTGGTTTCCGGTTCGCAATATTTATCGCTGTTTTGGCTGGGAATTATTTTGCTTTATTGGTGGAATTGGTACAAGCCACAACATTTGCCAATATGGGGTTGGTTTACTGCGATATTATTACTATTTTATTCAGTTACCAATTGGCACCCTCAATGGTTGACTAGGGTAAGCATTCTCTTAATAATATCTTTAATTCAAAATAGAAGGACAAGACTTCCAATAGCAGTTTTATTCTGTGTAGCCACTGTTATTCTTTTATCCTTTTATACTTTTATACCTGATCAAGCAATATCCATGGCTCGGGCAATATTTGCAGCAACGAGTATTGTTACAGTGTTAAAAATGAGAGAATCATGACAACCTCAGTTGTCATTCCGGTTTACAATGGTAAAAAATATCTAGAGGACAACCTGCCATTTGTAAACAATCTTGGTGTCGATGAGATAATACTTGTCGACGATGCTTCGACTGATGAATCCGCCGAATTTATAACCAAGAATTATCCTCAAGCAAAACTTATTAAACACTCCACCAATTTGCGTTTTCCCATTTCGGTCAATGACGGTTTCAAAAAAGCTACAGGTGACATTGTATTTTTGTTAAATCAAGATTTGAAACCATCAGTAAATTTAGTAAAGAATACCCTTAGACATTTTAAGGATTCAGATGTCTTTGCCGTGACCTTTAATGAAAATGGTAGGTCATGGGCGGATGGTAAGTGGGTTGGTGGTATGCTGGAGTTTACAAACGGTAAGCTGGACAACAAATTGCATGACTCCCTCTGGCCATCGGGAGGAAGTAGTGCAATACGAAGAGATTTATGGAACAAGTTGGGTGGATTTGACCCCATATTTACCCCCGGCTATTTTGAAGATCTGGATTTGGGACTGCGCGCTCACAAAGCTGGATACAAAATAATTTGGGACCCCAGGTGTAAGGTAGATCATTTGACTGAAGGGACCTTTCCAAAGTCATTTGGTGTCAAGAAACTTCAATATATCAAAGAACGAAATTATCTAATTGCTGTCTGGAAAAATATAGACTCCAAATTGTGGTTATCCCATATCCTCAGTTTAATTAAACGAATTATTTTGCATCCTGGTTATTTAGTTCCGACTTTGTGGGCTTTATGGAAAAAATTAGTGTCATAATTGTTAATTGGAACGTGGGGGAGGCTTTTGCCCGGTGTATCAAGTCTGTCTTGAACACAAAATATCCCAATCTTGAATTAATTTTGATTGATAATAATTCCATAAAACCACCTAAAATACCGCAAGATCCCAAAGTAACTTACTTACAGAATAAATCTAATATTGGTTTACCTAGAGCCTGGAATCAGGGACTTAAAAAATCCACAGGGGAATATTTTCTAGTCTTAAATCCCGACACCAGATTACCAAAAGATTTCTTCGAAGTGGAATTGGCACTTTTGAAAAGTGATCCAAAAATTGGCGTCGTGGGTCCGAAATTTGTAGACACAGACGACACACCTCAAGGATCGGTATTTCCAGAGCCGAGTATCCTAAATACATTACTCAATAAAAATAAATTTACACCCGAGTCAAAAACTCCTATCGAGGTGAATTCAGTCTCTGGGGCTTGTCTGTTCTTTTCCAGGAAAACTTTAGAAGTCGTTGGTCCGTTTACCGAGGAAGTATTTATGTTTTTTGAAGACATGGATTTTTGCAGAAGACTGAGACTAGTGGGACTAAAAATTATTTTTGATCCGAGAGTGGCCATTATTCATGGTCATGGCCAAAGTACCAAGCAAACCTCCCCAGATAAATATAGAAATCTCTGGGAAATAATAATTTATCCAATCCGAAAATTATTAAACAAACCCAATACTTTACCCTCTGCTCAGAGATATCATACTGAAGCTGGTATCTGGTACAACGGCTGGCTCAAGCAACTGATAATCGCCTTAATCCTTTGGATTTCTGAGAAACTAAAACTCCTTAAGTAAAAGTGGTAATACTTGAATGTAAGATTTGACAAGGTCCCACTTTCCCCAGACAGACCAAGCAGGGATGCGGATGGCACAGCCAAAGAGTAAAACCAGCTTTAACAAAAACTGTTCAAGAGGAGAGTTATATTTTTTGAACCAGTAGAGGTATCCTTGCATTTCACCCAAGAAAGAAGTGGTAAATGTATTGCTTTGCCTAGCTAAATGTACACTTTTAGCTTCCGGGTAATACCAAGTTTCAAAAGCCAATTTGGCAGATCTAAATTGAAGTTCGACTTCCTCCCCATACATAAAGAAGTTCTCATCAAAGCCCCCAGTCTTTTCATAGACTTCGCGTTTGAGCATTGTAAAAGCTCCCATCACCCAATCTACTTTTTGCGTTGTTTTGAATCTGGACAAATCGCGGACATGAATTGAGTCTATATATTTACGGATGATTGGAAAATTGTCCACAAAGACTTGAAACTGAAATATCCGTCGCAGTGTCGGGAAATAACCCCAAGATGGTTGGATAGATAGATCTTCATTGAGAAGTTGACAACCCAAGACATCATAATCTTGGGCATAGCACTTGGCCAAGGTATCAGGATAGACATAGGCATCACTATTGAGTAATAAAATCTTGTCACCCTTGGCCACTTTCATGCCAATATTATTGTTTGCGCCAAATCCGTGAGGAGTCTTATTATTGATGATTTTTACACCTGGAAAACTAAATTTGTCTGATGGTGTGTTATTTACCAATATTATTTCCAATTTAATATTTTTGGATGCCAATACACATTCTACACATTTCTTGGTAATTTCAGGAGTATTGTGGTTTATAATGATTACAGATAGCATATGCTTAAGAAACTTAGTCTTATTTTAGCACTTGGGCTGGTATTAAGGTTTGGTCTTTTGACCACAAGTCCCCCGGAGCTCTTTGGCGATGAGATAGACGTTGGTTACCAAGCATATAGTTTGTTGAAAACAGGACAAGATATTTATAGGCAAACCTTGCCATTTTATATTCATTCTCTGGCTGAATGGCGGGCGCCACTTCTAATGTACGCCACAGTTCCGACTATCGCGATTGCAGGACTTAATGAATATGGTGTTCGCCTGCCAGAGGTCATTTTTGGAGTATTGGGAATAGCAATTTTGTTTTTGTTGACCAAAAAATATTCTGTTGCCTTGGCTTTGGCCATTCTTCCCTGGCACATTCATTATTCCAGAGCTGCCTTTGAAGTAGTCTTAATGCTTGATCTGATAATGCTTGGCACACTTCTATTTTTAAAGCGACGTTTTGCACTTGGATTTCTAATGTTTGCACTTTCGCTATATACATACAGCACAGCAATGCTATTTGTTCCTTTGTGGGTAGGATATCTACTTATTAAAGAAAAAGCATTACCAATTTGGCAGGGATTGATATTTGGAGCTTTGATAGCGCCACTTCTATATTTTGTATTCTTAGGTCCAGCCCGTGACAGATTCGGAATCTTGAGCCTTGCCAATAATCGCGAAATCATTGACAAAGTTTTTACACTTAGAAAGGAATCGCCATCGACAGCCGTTAAGTTTTTTGTAAATAAGCCATTTATGGTAGCCGGGGAATGGTTTATGAATTACTTGCGTCCCTTTTCCTCAGAATTCTTGTTTGTCCGTGGGGATCCCGTCATGAGGCACAATATTCAGGTAATTGGGCAGTTGTTACCATTGACTGCGCCCTTTTTGTTGATAGGTCTATATGTATTAGCCAAAAAAAGGCAATGGATATGGCTTGTTTGGCTGGTTCTGGCTCCCATTCCGGCATCGTTGACTTCAGATGGTGGTTATCACGCCACACGTTTATTTTTGATGGTTCCACCCCTTGCCGTCGCCATCGGTACCGGTTTATCTCAAATCAAAAACCGCCTGTTACTTGTCTCCTGTCTCCTGTTACTAATGTCTCAACTCGTATGGGTTAGCTACTATTATCTCAATCACTACTCCAAGCAATCCTGGCGCTGGTGGCATGTGGGATACAAAAACATTATGACCCAGATTCCAGCTATTTCGGACAATTATTCACGGGTATTTATAAACAATTCATATGAACCTGCCTTGATGCGATTTCTATTTTGGACCAGATATGATCCGAGCCGTTTTCACAAGAATTTTACTGTGGATAAACCCCAAGATAACATAGTGCCTGGTTACGATGGTTTTAGCCTGGACGGTAAATATTATTTTGGATCCTTTAATGGCAAAGAAAAACTTCTATTGCCAAGTAGCCTATACCTAATTTCTCAGCGCGAGGACGTAGCCGGTGACTGGGATTGGCGGGAGTCACCCCCTGACGAAATAGAAATGCTTGGGTCCAGTCAAAATCCATACGGCCAAGTGGTATTTTATTTGGTATCCAAAAAATGATTCGCAATATTTCTCTCACACTTCTTCTACTTTTTTTGTTTGTGTTTCGCTTTTATCTGGCCTTTCATGCTAAGCATGGTGACATGTATAACAATATTAGTTGGGGCAGGATGGCTTATAAGCTCGAGAGTCTGGCAGGATACTACGAATTACCCAAAGAAGTCTGGTCTCACAGCCGACCCAATCAACCTCCTGGTAGTATATTGCTCCACCTAGCATCAGAGAATATTTTCAATTCAATTAGTCAAATGATTAAATGGTCAAATGATAAAATTCAAACATTTCCTTCTAAGTTGGTTTGGTTTTGGCAGGATCATGGTGAACTAATTTCTATCAAAATATTTTCAATTCTAGCGGATTTTGCTATAGCATTTCTATTGTTTAGAGCTAGTGGAAAAGGGATGGCGTTGATTTACTTGATCAGTCCACCGATGTGGTACAACTCAAGTTATTGGGGGCAGACTGATCCTGTGGTGGCAGCTCTTAGCTTGTGGTCACTTTATCTTTTGATCAAAGGCAGGCTTGCAAGCTCCACAATTCTTTTGGGACTTAGTCTGATTACGAAAGCATCCTGGGCGCCGTTAACTCTCTTTTATCTAATATATTTTTGCAAAATTTTTCCCAAAAAAATCTATAATTTAGTATTTGTACCGGTAGTGGCGATTCTAATTGCGTTACCATTTCACCCTCAAACAAATATAATTTTTTGGCTGTACGATTTATTTGTGACCAGAATTTTGCCAGGAGAAACAGCGTTGGCTACGGTTGGTGCATTTAATCTTCACCATCTAATTTGGGGACAAATGGTTAACCATTGGTTTTCGGGAGTACTTGCATTGATTATTTTAGTGCCACTCATAATTTATTCTTCAATAAATTTAGTCAGGAAAACTAAACCAATAAATCTTGTCTATTGGTCAGCAATATTATTTTGGGCGTTCTTTTTATTTAATACCAAGATGCATGAGCGCTATCTTTATCCTGTCATTCCACTCCTCTCGTTTTTATTAGTACTAAAGCCTACAATAAAATTATTAGTAATATATGCACTGATTTCTCTGGTGTTTTTATTCAACATGTATTACATGTGGTATGCCCCCACTATTCCTTGGTTGATTGGCCTATATACCCCTGGTGTCTTGAACTTTGTAAGTTTGGCCAATATTATTTTGTTTTTGGCCTTTTTTAAGCTAAAATCAAGCTATGCCAAAGACTAAGCTCCTTGTATTGGGATTTATGATTTTGGGTTTGATTCTTCGGGTAGTGTGGCTTACTAAATATCCGAGTGGATTTACGCCAGACGAAGCAGCTTTTGGTTACAATGCTTATTCTATATTACAGACAGGGAAAGACGAGTGGGGGACGCCTTGGTGGCAATTGTTTTCATCCAACATGCGTTCTTTTGGAGACTATAAGCTACCTCTCTATACATTTCTTACTATCCCCAGTATCAAAATATTTGGTCTAAATGAATTTGCCACGAGACTTCCCAATGCAATTATCGGGACATTGGCAATAGGGGCGATATATTTATTGACGAAGAGATTGTCCGCTGTAGTAATTCTGACACTTTCTCCCTGGGCAATATCTATGTCCCGGGGGGCCTTTGAAGCCAATTTGGCTACTTTGTTTTTACCCCTAGGTATCTATTTATTTTTGAAAAATAAATATTGGCTCTCGGTTATTGTTTTTGTCCTCAGTTTCTATTCCTATCATTCAGCCAGATTGGTGACCCCTTTGGTAATAATATCTCTAATAATATATAAAAAAGTAAATAAAGAAATGTTGTTTCCGGGGATATTATTGGGTATTTTACTGATCCCAGGGTTAATATCGATGGTCGCGAAGGGCAGCGCTAGGACTGCCGATGTCAGCATTATTAGTCCCACGGGAGGATGGGGGGCTGTGGCTGATAGGCGTTTTGAAGCCATAGTAGTGGGATTACCAGATGTAGTGAGTAGATTTTTTTCCAACAAGCCGATTTACGTGGTCTCGGCTTTTATCAAAAACTATCTGTCATATTGGTCCCCGCAATTTTGGTTTACCAATGGAGCTGGTGAAGCCACTTATGGCATGATTACTGGCCGAGGAACTTTTTATTATATCGAAAGTATATTTTTAGTAGGATTTCTAGTTTTGTTCATTCGTAATCCCAAGAAAGAATATTTATTTGTTTTACTCTTAGCTGCTCTTAGTTTTGTGCCTGCAGCATTGTCAAAGGGACCAGGATATGCAGCCAACCGAGCTGTAATCGCTCTACCGTTTTTAATTATCATGTTGTCTTATGGTGCAGAATTTATTCTAAAAAAGAAGTCTATCGTTATCCTACTTTCTATTATCTATTTTCTATCCACTCTATTTTTCATAGAGGACTACCTCTATCATGCCCCCAAAAATAGTGCCAGATTCATGAACTATGGTTGGACAGATCTGATGCCCAGGCTCATGCCAATTGCCGATAGATTTGAGAATGTCCGGTTTAGCAGGTCTCTTTCCGAGCCTCATATATTTGTGGCTTTTTACAACAAGATAGATCCGGCAGTTTATCAAAAAGAATCCCAATCTTGGTTAGAATTTGAAAAGAAAGGTCTGAAATTTCTGGACCAATATGATGGTTATCTCTTGGGAAAATATCGCTTTGGAGATTTGAAGTATACAGAAAAGGTATCTAGTCCAACTTTGTATATAGGACGTCCAAATGAATTTCCCGATGACACAAGCCACTATATCAAAGTCTATTACCCAGATGGAACGCCAGATATGATGGTGGCAGAAAGACAGCCATGAAGAAATTTATTTTAGTTTTAGCTCTACTCTCGATTCCGACATTTGGATTGATGCTTCGCTCTGGTATCTATACAATGCATGATTTTCATGTCTTCCGTCAGCAACAATTTGAAAAATGTCTGATTCAGACCAAGAATTTTCCCTGTAGATGGTCACCAGATGCAGGGCTTGGATACGGCGAGCCCGTCTTTAACTTTTATGGTCAATTTCCTTATTGGATAGGGGAGATATTTAGGATTATGAAGTTGTCGGTCTTGGATTCAGTCAAAGCCAATTTTATATTGTCAATCTTGGCATCCTCAATGGCGATGTATTTCTTGGCCAGAAAATTTTGGTCAAATACTGGAGCCCTTGTTTCGGCTCTATTCTATGCCTATGCGCCGTATAGGGCTGTCGATATCTGGGTGCGAGGGGCTTTACCTGAATCACTAGCATTTGTCTTCTTTCCCTTGATACTTTTATTTATCAAAGAATTCATAGAAACCAACAAAAACAAATACTTATTTTGGCTTATTCTGTCACTTTCGGGTTTGACTCTTACTCACAATTTATCACTTTTGATTTTTATTCCGTTTGGATTAATTTGGGGGGTGTATTGGTGGCTTCGATCGACTAAATCAATTCATATTATTTACGACTTGATTAGTGCTGGACTGGTCGGTGCTTTGCTGTCTGCATTTTATTTATTACCAGTTCTATTTGAGAGTAGCTTAGTTACCTTAAATCAGACGACTATCGGCTATTATGACTTTCATATACACTACGCGACACTCAAACAACTATTCTTGTCTACCTTCTGGGGCTTTGGCGGATCCACCTGGGGACCTAACGACACCATGAGTTTTGCTGTGGGTCAAATGCACTGGATATTGGCAGTTTTATTAGTCGTGTTTGTATTCATAAAAAAGAGAAATATAGAAACTTTATTTTTTGTCTCTCTCGGCTTCCTTGCTATTTTTCTTACACACGGAAAGTCTGATCTAATCTGGAACATTGTCAAGCCCATGGCTTATATCCAATTTCCCTGGCGATTTCTGACCATGTCCACATTATTTTTATCTCTCGCCATAGGCTCAATGACCAAATTCTTACCAAGAATTCTTACTCCGTTACTTCTGTGCCTGTTACTGTTACTGAATACTAATATGTTCCGTCCGGATATTTGGAGAAACATCACAGATACAGAACAATTTAGTGGAAGATTGTGGGATGAGCAGAGAAGCTCTGCTCTGTCAGATTTTTGGCCAAAATCCGCTTCAAGTCTTCCAAACGCTTTTGCGCCCTTTGTTCCTGAGGTGATGTTGAACACTCGCTACCCAATTGTTTATTTTCCTGGGTGGGTAGCGCGGGTTGACGGCAAAAAAATCAATGTCTTTCCTAGTGGGGATTTGGGCTTAGTCACGGTTCAGGTGCCACAAGGTAAAAGTGTGACCTTATCTTTTGAAGATACTCCAGTCAGAAGAATTGGCAACATCGCTAGTCTAATTACATTATTGTGTCTAATAATCTGGATATGGAAAAAATCTTAGTAATAATTATTCTTGCGATCGGCATTGTCTGGAGACTACCTTATTTTGCACCAACAAGCTTAAATTGGGATGAGGTTTCCCTAGGATACAACGCTTATTCAATGTCTAAGACAGGAGCCGATGAATGGGGGACAAAGCTTCCCACTATTTTTCGAGCATTCGGTGATTACAAGTTGCCGGTATATGTCTACATGACTACTCCATGGCCATTAAATCCTCGTATTACATCTATTATTGCTGGATCGTTGACAATGCTAATTTCATATTTATTGGCCAGAAAATTATTTGGAAAACAAGTTGGTCTTGTTACTCTGTCACTTGTTGCCCTGTCACCTTGGACAGTCATGTTGTCTCGCCTAGCTTTGGAAGCCAACCTAGCCATCTTGTTTATATCTCTGGGAATGCTCTGTATGGTTTCCAAGAAATACTTTTGGTCCATTATATTTTTTGGGATTTCGGTTTGGACTTACAACAGCGCCCGCATATTCGTGCCATTATTTGTGATTAGTTATTGGTTAATATATCGATTTAAATTAGATAAAAAAACTTTAATTATTGGTGGTCTGTTATTCATCCCAATGATGGTGCAACTACTGTCTACGATCGGACAAGCGAGATATAAAAAATTATCATTAATTGACGATGGGGCTATAGGCAAGATAAACGAATTACAAGCTACCAAGCCGGGAGGGCGCCTTGTTTACAACAAGGCTACTTATTTTGTTGCCACCTTTGCCAAAAATTATATTTCATATTTATCACCAAATTTCTTGTTTATTAAGGGTGGTGATCATTATCAATTCAGTGTTCAAAATCATGGGCTCTTATATCTAATAATGTTTCCCTTTTTCTATTTAGGTATTTGGACATTGATTAAAAATTATAAATTAAAAATTAAAAATTTGTTGTTACTCTGGCTTCTAATTGCACCAATTGCCGGAAGTATTACCCGCGATAGTCCACATACTCTCCGTGCTATTGCTATGCTTCCCCTGCCCATGATTCTTTCTGCCGTGGGGATAGTATCATTATTGAAAAAACATTATTTAGTAATATTCCCAATTATTTTACTATTTTCTATCAACTACCAACTATTAACAAATAACTATTATAAAAATTACTCATGGTCCTGGCAATATGGTTACAAAGAAGCAATTCAAGTAGTTAAACAAGACTATGACAAGTACGACCAAATAATCTTTACCAAGAAATATGGTGAACCGCATGAATTTGTAGCCTTTTATTGGCCTTGGGATCCAGCCGATTCTGCCAAAAATAAATCCTGGGATTACCATGACGGATGGTACTGGGTCAACGCTCTGGGTAAAATAAAGTTTGTCAACGATTGGGAAATGAAGTCTTATACTTATCAATCCAAGACTCTTATTATCGCCAGCCCGGACAACATACCTCCGGGAAAAGAAATCAAGCGCATTAATTTTCTGGACGGCAAACCCGCATTCATAATCAAAGAGTTATGAAGAGATATATTTTATTAATTGTAATTGTTTTACTTGGTCTTGCACTTAGACTTTATCACTTAGACTCGCGCCCGGTGGGTTTTACCTGGGACGAGGCGGCCCTGGGATACAATGCCTATTCTTTATTGAAAACTGGTAAGGATGAACATGGAAAGATTCTACCAGTAGTCTTCAAGTCCTTTGGTGACTACAAACCAGGATTTTATATATATCTTACTGTTCCGACCATAAAGATATTTGGTCTGTCAGAATTTGCCACACGTCTACCGTCAGCTATTTTTGGAACTTTAACGATAATAATAGTATATTTACTTTGTATATACCTCACCCCTAACCCCTCTCCTAAATTAGGAGAGGGGAACGCAAGGGGAGAGGTATTTGGTTTGTGCTCTGCACTATTATTTTCAATAAATCCTTGGTCCATTCACTTCTCCCGTGGAGCCTGGGAAGCTAACATCGCCCTATTTTTAACTACTCTTGCTGTTCTCTGTTTTATCAAAGCATCAAAAAATCTAACTTCAAAAACCAACTTCTACCTTCTATCTTCTACCTTCTTTGCTTTATCATTGTGGACTTACCAAGGAGCAAAGATGTTTACCCCACTTTTAGTAATAGCATTATTTTTAATATACAAGCCAAATATCAAGAAGTTGATCTTACCCGCCGTATTGGGTCTCGTAATGTTAGTACCATTAATATTAAATTTTGGTTCTCAATCTGGTAGGCTAAAAGTCTTTAGTGTCTTTAGTTATTCAGGAGATTTGGTTAGAGGCATTACCCAAAGATATCTAAATCACCTATCTCCCAAATATTTATTCATCAGTGGAGATTGGTCCAATATCCGCCACAGTATTCCCTATTATGGCTATTTTCATTTACCAGAAATTATCACAATCCTGATGGGGTTGGTAATTCTTATCAAAGCCAAGAACCAAACAACTAAGTTACTAGTAGCGTGGATATTATTAGCAATTATCCCTTCTGCATTATCCCGTGATATTGTTTCCGGTGTTCGGTCTCTACCAATGTTGATTCCTTTGGTAATAATGAGTGGAATAGGATTATCAAAACTTAAAGTCTTCTACTCTCCCACACTCCTACTCTCGTTAATTTTATTTATTGATCTTTATCTTATCCATTCACCAAACTTTGTAGCCAAGGACATGATGTATGGTTATAAACAGGCACTTCAAATAGTTGAACCATATTTGAAAGATTATAATCGAGTAATATTTACAGACAAGCTTGGCCAACCCTATATTTATACTTTATTTTACTACAAAATAGATCCAGCCAGTTATCAAAACCAAGCAAATTTAATTTTAGATTCTCAAGGAGATGTGGGAAAAGTAGAAAGGTGGGATAAGTTTTGGTATCAGAAACCCAATTGGCGAAATCAACGTGGGGACAGCTCGACAATTTTTGTCGGAGACAACTTTGAATTACCCGAGCAGGATATGAATCCTGTTAATTTAGTCAGACTTGGAGAGGTTTATTACCCCAATGGCAAGCACGCTCTGCGCATCGTGGCTCTAAAATGAAGAGATATATTCCCATACTCTTAATCTTGATATTGGCTACAGTATTGCGCGTGTGGAATATTACAAATAGTCCGTCGGGACTAAATGCTGACGAAGCAGCACTAGGTTACAACGCCTATTCACTCATGTTGACCGGGCGAGATGAACATGGGCATTCATGGCCAGTCAACCTCGAGTCCTTTGGTGATTTTAAGCCCGCAGGTTATGCATATTTATTAATTCCCTTTATCAAAGTCTTTGGTCTGACTGAATTTGCAGTCCGTCTGCCCTCGGCTATATTTGGAGTTTTGGGAGTATTAGGCGTCTATCTACTTACAAATGCTTTATACCTCACCCCCAGCCCCTCTCCTAAATTAGGAGAGGGGGGACCCGGCAGGGTGGGAGAGGTACTCGGACTTATATCAGCACTCCTGCTCGCCATCTCCCCCTGGCACTTGCACTTCTCCCGTGGTGCTTGGGAAGTCAATGTTTCTACAACATTAATAGTTTTTGGTATGTGGTTTCTTGTCAAATGGCTCAAAAATCCTAAGATTCACTACTTGTTACTTGCAACTTGTCACTTGTCACTCTCGTTGTACACTTATCAATCTTCCCGTGTCATTGTTCCACTCCTTGGTCTTGGGATATTTATTTTGTATTTCAAAAACTTTAGAGAAAATTTAAAGCAAACAATAATTGCCGGAATAATGTTGTTGCTAATACTTCTTCCTTTAATAGTTTCAATTATTAAGTCAGACGCTGCCTCAAGATTAAGTGGTGTAGGAATATTGGCTGACACCGGTCCGACTGAGCGTGCCAAAGAATTACGCAACCAACACGAAAGTTTAAACTCAATCCCTTCCAAGTTATTACATAACCGCCCAGTACAATATGGACTAAGATTCATCCAAAATTATCTTGATCATTTTGATGGCAATTTCTTGTTTATAAATGGAGACGTTATCGAGCGCAACAAAGTTCCTGAAATGGGTTTATTCTATCTGACAGATATTTTATTTTTGGTAATTGGAGTAGTTTATTTAATTAAACAAGATAATAAATATATTAAAATAATTTGGCTCTGGTTGTTAATCGCTCCAATTGCTGCTGCCATGACTTTCCAAACTCCTCATGCTCTACGTGCCTTTAATATGGTTATTCCCATGACTATTATTATCGCTACCGGATTTGTATTTATTAAGGAGTATCCTTTTAGGCTCAAAAGGATACTCCTTTTTGTGGTAATCGGGCTTTATGTTTTCCAGCTTGGAGATTATCTATATAAATATCATGTCCGATACCCCAAAGAATATCCAGCTGCCTGGGAGTATGGATTCAAAGAACTGGTGGCCTACACCGAATCGGTCAAAGACAAATATCCCAAAGTTTGGGTTACAGACAAATATGATCAGCCGTATATCTTATTTTTGTTTTATTCCAAATACGATCCGCGAAAATTTCAAGGAAATCATACCCTGACATTTCGAGACAAATTCAATTTTTCCACTGTCCGCGATTATGATAAATATCATTTCGAGTCTGCCCCGTGGGACAAAGTTCGCAATCAGCATTCAGCTTTGATAATTGCTGCACCAGAGGATATTCCGGATCGGGGAGTAGATGTCATCAAAACCATTAATTTCCCAAACGCCCTCCCAGCGTTTAAAATAGTATCAAATTGATATGAATAAAATTAAACTTTCAGTCGTACTCTCTACCCTCAATGAAGCTGAAAACATCGCGCGGTGCCTAGATTCGATAAGAGATATTGCAGATGAGATAGTAATAGTCGATGAGGGGTCAACAGACGATACAAAAGTAATTGCCAAAAAATATGGATCAAGAATTATTGATGTTGTGCATAATGACAATTTTCACATCACAAAAAACATTGCTATAGGATCAGCCAAGGGCGAATGGATATTACAGCTTGACGCTGACGAGAAAGTTAGTAAGGGATTGTATGAGGAAATAAAAGGAATTTTGAAAAAAGGATCAAAATATAATGGCTTATGGATGAACAGAAGTAATTGGTTTTTGAATAGGTTCTTGAAAAAAGGTGGTCAATATCCTGATCCTACAATGAGATTCTATCGAAATGGAAAAGGAAGACTACCTGCTCAAGATGTCCATGAACAAGCCCAAGTGGATGGTGAAGTGGGCTATTTTAAAAATGATTTATTACACTACCGGGATACCAGTTTTGAAAAATATCTGGCTGGTTTCAATCGTTATACTTCATTTATCGCAAGCCAGCTGAGAGAAAAAAAGGAAAAATTAAATATTATCAACGCATTTAATTACTTAGTAGTAAAACCCATATATACATTTTTATTAGTCTACCTTAGGCACCGCGGGTATGTGGATGGATTCCCAGGCTTTGTCTTTGCCTTGTTTTCAGGTCTACGTTTTGCCATCGCTTACATCAAATACTGGCAAGTTACTAAATATCCGGCACATGATTAAAGTAGGATTTGTCACTAAATCCATGACCGATGGCAATGCCCAGA
>JAUXUE010000036.1 GCA_030681075.1 Candidatus Amesbacteria bacterium
GTCGCGCAGGCGTTGGATAGCTTTGGAAATGGCATAGAGCGAAAAATCATCTTCACTGTTTGCAAACAAGATATTGCCAACTTCGTCCATAGATAAAATGTCGGGAGATTTTATAGAGAGGGCACTCCACAATTTCTTTTCGCGGTCAGAAAAGCTCGTGGTATCCAGGTTTTTGATCTTTTCGGTAGAAATTACCGGAGCACCGATCTTGGTTAGGAAGGCTTCAGATTTCTCCAGCATCGAGGCATTTTGCTTGGAACGCAGTGAACGCATCGAGTTATATGTTTTGGGAAAGTATTTAGAGAGAGGAGTTTCACCCATCAGCCAATCAGAAATCATTTGCGACTCCTGCCAGAGGCCGCCATATTTATCGAGAATATCTTCGCGGGTAAGCGCTGTAATCAGGCACCAGCCGATAGCTTCTACTCCTTGGTCAGAGCGGATCCAGACATGAGCCGTGCCATTCTTTTCTATTGAGAATGATGCGCTAGTGCCAAAGTTTGTCGGCCAAATCATTATTTTTTTGATTTTGTTTTTTTGCCTTGGCAAGAGCTTGCCAATTTCTCCCAAGAACTCTTCTGAAATTTTATTCCATTCTTTTTGGACAACTTGATAATCAGGAGCAGTCACCTTACCCAACATTTTTTCTAGAGCAGGAAGTAGCTCGGGCTCGACAATATTTTCAATGTCTAGTGTCCAGACCTTGGCTGCTTTTTCCCAAAATCTAGGAATTGATAAATAAGGTAGGTCGGGGATGACGACATTAATATCACGAAGTGGACTTGTCCCGTAGGGGACAGGATAAAAACCATTAACTTTGTAAAAACCCAGGGCTGTTTGTCTGCAAGCCTGCAAGACTCTCTTGGCCTCAAGCTCTAGGCTATATTCCCACACCGTCTTCACCATTCCCATATTATAGACCTATAGTAAGGTAGTTACAACCATGAGCGCAGTCGAATGGTCAAAGTAGGTCAAGTTCAATATTAAAAATAGGTTATCATCAAATCTATGATTTTTACTAAACGGAGGAAAGAGGTGTGGACTTATGCCAAGTCTTCGCCTGATAATCCAGAAAAATGCATTGGGTGCTGGGCATTTGATGAAAGATTCAAAATATGCGAATTAGGAGGGGCTATAGGTGGAATTACATGGGTTGAATTTACTAATAAGTTTTTACCTGCATTAAAGAAAACTGACGAGAATCCAATGCCTAAAGACTGTCCAAATGGTTTTGAAAAATATGATGAAGTCCAATTAAAAATAATAACGATAATTACATGACGAGGATTGGTTTTTATCTGAGTTTGTACAGAGGCCCTCTTGCAGAGTTAGAGCAACGCCCCTCTCTTAAATTAAGAGAGGGGGTGGGGGTGAGTTATATTTTGTGATATATGGAAGTAATCCCACCTCTCGGGTGGGATTTATAGTTTTCCACCCTTGGGGTGGAAAGTGGAATGTCCCACCTCGGAGGTGGGACAATAAAATGGCTATAGCCATGAGCGAATGGTGAGCGAAGTCGAACCAGAGTCGAATGGTCAAAATAGGTCAAGATTAAATATAAATCTCCTGTATTCTAAAAAAATGGAACAAATAAGGCTATGCAATCTTGAAACTATACAAGTTGATCCACCAAAGACAGAGGGTGAGGAGATAAATTGCACTCATTTATATTGTTGGCGTATGTTTGTGGCGAAATTTTCCAAAGGAGGAATGGTCCTGAAATGGTTTTCCAATGGCCAACCTTGTCATAGGCGCGCGAATAAATTAAGAATTTAGAAATATTAAAGATCCCACCACCGAGGTGGGACACCGCTATTCTCTTGCTCTGGTAAACCCCTTTTTGATAGCTTGAATTCCCACCTCTCGGGTGGGATGAGCAATGTCCCTCTCTTAAATTAAGAGAGGGGATGGGGTGAGTTATTTATGTTATAATACACTCATCTAATATGAAAGCGAGGAAAATGTATTTTGAAAAAAGCAACAAAGTCTCCATCTAAACCCACTTCACCGAAGGTTTCGTTAGGGTCAAGCCCATTAACTATGGCACAATTATTGGCTAGTACCGGCCACAAGATCAGTACTCACAAGAGGGGCGATGTGGTAAAAGGTATTATTACAGCCATTTCCGGTCACATGATGTTTGTGGATGTGGGTGGAAAAACTGAGGGTATCTTGGGTGATCGGGAATTTGACATGGCCAAAGAATATTTAGAAAGTCTGAAAGTAGGAGACGAAGTCACGGGTGTCGTAATTTCCCAAGAAAACGATTCAGGCCAAATAATTCTTTCCCTAAAAAGAGCCGCCGATGACAGCAGATGGAAAAACTTTGAAGAAGCCCACGCCAATGGCACCAATATTACAGTCAAGGGCCGAGAGGTCAACAAGTCTGGCTTGTTGGTCGATGCCGAGGGCTTGGTCGGATTTATTCCCAGTTCCCAATTTTCCCACGAATTGTCCGAATCTCCCCAGGCACTCATTGGTAAACCCATCAAAGTCCAAGTAATTGAGGTAGACCGTGAGCAAAATAGACTGGTCTTGTCTGAAAAAGCCGTCACCGAAAGTATTGAAATCGAAGCCCGCAAGAAGCTTCTCAAGCTTGTCAAAATTGGTACTAACTATGCCGGAATTGTCACAGGCATTGTTCCATTTGGAGCTTTTGTTCAAGTCAAGGTAGGCAAAGGAGCCAAGGCTGTAGAATTAGAAGGCTTAGTTCATATTTCAGAAATTTCTTGGGAAAAAGTGGACGATGTTCATACCCAATTGACCGAAGGTCAAGCTGTCGAAGTCCAGGTTATTGGGATTGACGAATCGACAGGCAAGTTAGCCTTGTCACTCAAAAAACTTAGTGACGATCCTTGGATTAATATTGTCAAAGATTATCCAGTGGATAGTAAACACAAAGGCAAGGTTGTCAAAGTGGCTCCATTTGGAGTATTTGTCAATATCAGGGCTGGTATTGAGGGCTTGATTCATGCTTCCAAAATGTCGGGAGAAGGTGGATTCAAGATCGGGGAAGAAGTCAATGTCTTTATCGAGTCTATTGATACTGACAAACGTAGACTATCTCTTGGCGTCGTCCTCACCGCCAAGCCAGTTGACTATAAGTAGTATAATGATAGGTATATGAATATAAATTTCTTTACTAATGTTGTGTGGAAAGAGGGTAAATATTTTGTGGCCCAATGCCTGAATGTTGACGTTTCTTCCTTTGGGAAAACTTATGAAGAAGCTCAAAAAAATTTAAATGAAGCCCTAGCCCTATACTTAGAGGACAATACATCAGATATTAGGGAGATTGAGATGCCTTCCATGTTTGTTTCCAGAAATCCCATCTTAAATGCCTAAACTTTATTCCTCCAAAGAGATTGAAAAGGTATTAAAAAATAAAGGATTTGTATTTATTTCCCAGAAAGGGAGTCATGGTAAATTTACCAATGGGAGCCGTACAACGATTGTTCCTATGAGTAAAAAAGAAATGCCACAAGGTACATTTGGTTCAATTCTTCGCCAATCGGGACTAAGTAAAGAGGACTTCAAATAGACGGTCGCAGACGGTGAGCGAAGCCGAATCCGTCAACTTCAGGTCAAGATAAATTACAAGTAGGTAGTCATAATGACCAATTAATGACTACTCAGCTGATTAAATTCAATGAGTCTTTAAAAGATTCCTTAGATAAGGTCGCATATTGTGCAGCAGTTTTGAGTGAGTTGAAAAATCTGATACCTGATTTGACATTAAGAAAAGACCTGATGTTTCTTCAAGACCGAGATTTCGATAGATATAAAGGGGGAGAGCACAAACACTTGATACCCGAGATTAACAAGATAGCAAAATCAAAAGAGGCTCCCTTTTTGTCATAAAATATCGCTTGTCAACTTCAGGTCAAGTTAAATATTGACAAAAAGATGTATACTATAAACAATGGAAGGTAAATTATCACCAGCGTCTGCTCCTGAAGATCAAAAAAGGAAACTAGGAGATCTTCTTAAAGAGGCTGGCGCACCTCCAGGCACTGAGACAAAATTTGTTGGTGTCTTTGATCCCAAATACTTAGGCAAATTAGATAAACGTAAAGTAGAGGAAATACTTGTTCAAGCTGCTGCTGAAGGCCAACCTAGCACGCCTGGCAAATAACAAATGGTCAACTTCAGGTCAAGATAAAAAGATGCTGTTGTAATAACATCTGGGTATGCGAATTAGTGGTGAAGTTCTCAACACAAATGGGGAAATAAATGTAAAGTTAGTTGATATTAAACCAGACGAACAACGACCGGATGGTAGTTTACTGGCCTGTTTCTTCTGTAAAATTGCCGAAAGGTGTTATAGAACTTTTTCGATTGATAGAGTTGAGCTTAGTATTTCCGTTCCAATAGACTCTGGGATAGCGGAAACCAGTAGCAGTTCAGTGCTTTATTGTCTTCCGGGGACATTAATTTTGAATCAGGGTGGTGGAACATTTGATTATATTCCTGGTTCTCCTCGTGACTTATTGGGTCGTGAGATTAGACCGTTAAAAGAAGTTGAGGCTCCATTTGGTGAGAGTAGGGATTAAGGGTGAGGTACTGGAGGTTTTGTGATATAAATAGAGAATGGCCAAGAGTAAATCTCAATTTGTCTGTCAGCAGTGTGGATACTCTCAATCTCAATGGGCTGGCAAGTGCCCAAGTTGCGATGTATGGAATTCCATGGTTGAAACTACGCTAGAAAACAGGAAACAGGACACAGGGCGCAGAGGTGGGGGACAAATATTCAAGCTTCAAGAAATCAAAATTGATGAAAATAAAAGACAGAAGACGGGGGAATTGGAACTGGATAATGTTTTGGGTGGAGGGTTGGTTCCCGGCATGGTGGTCTTGGTAGCAGGAGAGCCGGGAATTGGCAAAAGCACTTTGTTATTGCAAGTAGCTTTAAAGTGCCAGGGGCTAGGTGCTAAGTGCCAAGTACTTTATATATGTGGAGAAGAAAGCACCACACAAGTCGCCCTTCGGGCCAAACGACTTAGCCCCCAGCCCTTAGCCCTTAGCACTATCTCGCTTCTTGAGACCAACAATGTCGATGAAGCTATCGCCAAAATAAATGAAACAAAACCCAAGGTAGTAATAGTCGACTCCATTCAGTCTCTAGTCACAGAGGACCTTACAGGAGGAGCCGGTTCTGTAGGTCAAGTCCGCGAATGCGCTCAGCGTCTTGCCTCTAAGATCAAAGATCTAGGATCCACTATCTTTATAGTGGGTCAAGTGACCAAAGATGGGAATATTGCCGGTCCCAGAGTCCTAGAACACTTAGTGGATACAGTTTTATGGTTTGAGGGCGATAGGTCCAGCAATCTTCGGTTAGTTCGCGCGATCAAGAACCGTTTTGGGGCCACCGATGAGGTCGGAGTCTTTGAAATGAGCGAGGCGGGATTGATTGGGGTCTCCGATCCGTCCAAATTACTTCTGACAGAGCGGGTAACAAAAGTCCCCGGAAGTGTGGTATCGGTAATACTTGAGGGTAGAAGACCGTTATTAGTTGAAATCCAAGCCCTGACTACACCCTCTCAATTATCTATACCGCGCCGGGTCGCCATTGGTATTGACACTAATCGTTTGCAGATGCTGGTAGCCATATTGATAAGGAGAGCAGGCTTAAACTTGGGAGATCAGGATATTTTTGTCAATGTCACAGGTGGCATCAAGCTCGCTGACAGGGGAGTAGATTTGGCCATTTGTATGGCTGTCGCCTCCAGTTTTTTGAATAAGCCTATGCCAGAGGATGTAGCAGCAGTTGGTGAAGTGGGCCTCATGGGTGAGGTCAGAAAGGTCACAGGATTGGACAAACGCATCAAAGAAGCCAAGAAATTGGGTTATAGGGTCGCCTCAGCCGAGTCCGGAAAGTCCGTATCATCCGCCATCTCCAAGCTTCTCCACTAGTTATCCACAGGTATTTGAAAATTGTAAATTGAAAATTGTAAATTGTTTTGTTATCCACAAAAGGCTATATACCTGGATATTTGTGGAGAACAAAAGTGCTATAGGCTCTTGACAAGATATGTTATAGGTTGTAGGATAATAGTATGCCCAAGATCTTAAAGAATATTTTTAAGACATTAGCCTCAAAACGCCGTTCATTGCCGGTTGCTTCCTCTTGGATGCGCTCCCAGCTCTCCCGCATGGCTTTCTTGAATCAAGGGTTAATTAGTATGAGTGCCGGGAGGTAAAAATGGTTAACTTTTTAATAGAACACGAGAAACTTATTGAGCTTGCGGTTTGTAATTTGTGTTTTGGGGCAGTTGCTGTTGGAATAATATTTGGTATTCCTGCTCTAATAGCCCCACTATCTGTGATAGGAATAACTACAGGAGGAATGTATGCTTTGCATAAACTTGATGAACATATGAACATATGAATATAGACAAGTTATTTCTATGAGTATGTGGAGATAAAAAAAAGAGCATTGCCATCGCTGATCCCGTAAAGAAACACGAGTGGAAATGCCCTTTTCAAAATCGCAAACCCGTTTGGACAGACAGAACGGATTCACCTGTCAGAGTTGTATCACAACTCTGCGACTGCTGTCAAAAATAATATTGGCGACAGTAGGGCACAATTTGAAAATTTATATTCAGTGTCCACAATGTTTTTATCATGGAGGGTAGTACGTCGGGCAGGAGTACTGCCTTCCATGATGAAAATAAAAGTATTTATCATGTCAGTTGTTCTGATGGCTCTTTCCGGGAGCTCAGTTCTGGCCGAAGGAGCGGGTTATATTAATGTGTATGGATATGGTCCGAATAACTCTGCCAATGCTACACATGCGGGTAATTATTGCAATGTAAATACTGGTGAATGTACCGCAAGCGGAGGTAATTGGGTTGTAAGATTTGAATGTGCAGGTAAACCATCAAACGGTGAATGTAAAGATAATGAGTCAGGTTGGACAGACAATGGTAAATTGGGTGTAAAGAATGTTGGATGCGGAAGAACAGCACAAGTCGATGTTCTAGGTGGTAATTGTCGTGCACAAGGTGGTGCCTGTTGGGATACATGGAAAGATTATCTAGTTTATTATGGTGGAGATTGTGGCGGGACGACCACAACCACCACAACCACTTCTGCACCAGGGTGCGATTCTTCACAAGTCAACATGAACGTTAATCCCAATCCAGCCAGAGTTGGTGACAATATGAGCTTTGTGGTTGGAGGAAACCAAGGCAGTACTTGGGTTGAAGATTCTTGGTCCGGGGGAGTCAGCTGTTCTGGTGGATTTTGGGGAAACAAGGGCTGTAATGCCAATTCCGCAGGAAGTTATACTTGGACTCATGTCTGGTACAACACCGCCCAAAATGATTTTAATACCAAGAGTGCAAGATGCGAAAAATCTGTTTCATATTCAATAAACGGCAGTAATCCTACTCCAACTCCCACCCCAACACCTTTTCCTACGCCTACACCTACCCCAACTCCGGCACCAGGAGCCACACCTACTCCTACTCCTACGCCCACTCCAGTAGCCACAGTAACCCCCAAGACAGGGTTTGATTTGTATTCCACAGTTTCAGTCCTCATGACCTCCGGCTGGGCTGGATTTTTATTACTTCGAAAAAGAAGAGTCTAAATTAATACCAACAATAAGTAATGTCCCTCTCCTAAATTAGGAGAGGGAAAAGGGTGAGGTACTTATAGTAAAATAGAATCATGAAAGACTGGATACCCGCAATTGGAGCAATGATTTTGACCGCCTCGATAATTGGCATTATCTGGATCTATGTCCCAATTGCTTATTACCAAGTCAAATACACTATCCGCGAGCGCTGGTATGCACTTGGTAAATTGCGGGGGAGCTGGAGCAATCCTGTCTGGACTGCCACAGGGGACTATATGATTTATGTACCGAGAATTGATGCCAAAGCTCCCGTGGTGGCCCAAGTCGATTCAGCAAACGAAAAAGAATATTTTGCCGCCCTCAAAAAAGGGGTGGCCGAAGCAGCCGGATTATCTGTTCCGGGAAGAAGGGGAACGACCTACTTGTTTGCCCACTCGACTGATAACCCCCTGAATTTTAGTCGGTATAACGCTATTTTTTATTTGTTGGACAAGATGAAGCCTGATGATCGAGTAGAATTGTATTACAAAGGTAATTATTATCATTACAAAGTCGAAAAGATGGAAATATTAGCAGCCTCCGATACTCGTTATTTAGTTCCCCAGTATACGCGCGAATTATTGGTCCTTCAGACTTGCTACCCCTTTGGAACTACTCAGAAACGCTTGGTAATAGTAGCGACACCACTTGACAGGTAACTAGCGAGGGCTATAATGACACTTAGTTTACCTCAGAAGACTTCTTTTTATGAGCGATATTATTAATGGTGGAATTGTTTCAATGATGCGTCCCGGTACGGTGCGGACTGTTGGCCGTGTCGCTCCTCGTGTCAATAATTTCAAACCCAGTATTATCCGTCCTGTGCCTTCGGCTCCTGTGCCAGTGCCTGTATCGACTTACGAAGAGCGCGTCATTCCCGATGCCGGCCTTCCTACCGAATTTGTCGAGGGATTTTTAGATATTACACCCGATGGGCATGGATATCTCAGGCCCAAAATGCTTCCTTCTTCAAAGGATGTCTATATCAGCATGTCCCAAATTAGAAGGTTTAATTTGCGCAAAGGGGACAAAGTAGGTGGCCAAGCCAGACAGCCCAAAGAAAATGAACGATATTGGGGACTTCTCAAAGTGGAAACAGTCAATGGTGTTGAGGTGGACAAAGTAGGTGTCAGACCGGTTTTTGACGAGATGACTGCCATTTTTCCTGATGCTCAGCTGATGCTGGAAACCAAGGCCGAGACACTTTCGACTCGGATTATAGATCTCATTGCTCCCATTGGCAAAGGTCAAAGAGGTTTGATAGTGGCTCAGCCAAAAGCCGGCAAGACTTGGCTTCTCAAAGAAATTTCTGAGGCTTTGTCTGCCAATT
>JAUXUE010000041.1 GCA_030681075.1 Candidatus Amesbacteria bacterium
TTCTCCCAAAACAGTTATTTTATGAGTCGGCACAATTACAATATGAGTTTCCCAAAATGGTTTTGGGTGATAAAAAGCCATGACCTGATCATCTTGATAAACCTTTTTTACGGGTAGTAAATTACGTAATGGTGTAGCAAATCCAAGCTGAGTAAGCAGCGGACCTAGTTTTGATTTGGCAAGAGAGAACAAATTTTTAGAAACGGTTTTGATCATTTCTAATAATTATACTATTTTTAAAATATTCCACATCGGGTGTGGAAGATAATGAGAAGACTTTCACCTGGAAGGTGAAAGTCAGATTGGTGTTATATAATGATTTGTATGGGATATATGGTGGAATTGAATACTCTGCTTGGTTTGCCAATAGACTTTGATGCGACAGCATTGGTAGTCGGTCAAAAATATACGATTTTCAAGGAAAGAGAAAGAGCCTTTCCACTTCATGTTGCTGTTTTAATAGTTGATAGTGACTGGAATTTCTATGGTTATGCCGTTTCTCATCAAATTGTGGTTAAAAATCAGCAGACCGAGCTGCCAAAAAAACTGGAGAGATAAAGTAATTATGATTAAAGCAATCACATTTGATTTGGATGGAGTGTATTTTACAGCTGAAAGTTTTCCGAGATTTGTAAACTGTTTTTCTGATCCAGAGAAAGCAATGCAGGTACTTAAAAAATCCAATGAAATGGCAGATTTTAAATTAGGAAAGATGTCCGAAGACGACTATTGGGATTATGTCAGAAAAGAGTTGGCAGTCCCCTACTCTAATGAAGAAATATTTACTATGCTACGTGATAGTTATGAAGTAAATCAACAAGTGCGTGATTTTGAAATGGAAGTCCGCACCCGAGGCATCAAAACTTGTATTTGTACAAATAATTTTGTAACCAGGATTAGAGAACTAGACGAAAAGTTTGATTTCCTCAAAGACTTTGATGTCAAGGTAATATCCTATCAAGTAGGCGTAGCTAAACCCGATAAAGGAATATTTGAAGAATTGATCCGTCAAACAGACTGCGCTGCAAACGAAATAATTTATGCAGATGATAATGAAAGTTCATACAAAAGTGCATTGAGTGTTGGAATAAACGCTTTCCTTTATACTAATTTTGAAGATTTTAAAACAAAATGCTCAACCGACTAATTTTCCACCCTTGGGGTGGAAAGTAATTATTTTGATGGTCGTTTAATAATCTGATCATGTTCGGGAATGTCTGATTTTAGATTAGTGATGACTTTGTTTGCAACATCATCCACGAGCATATATTCACTTATATCACTTGGGTATTTTTCTTTGTAAATATCAGTTTGCATACCTCCTGGATAGACTCCATATATTTTGACATTCGTTTCAGCAAGCTCTTTGCGGATTGATTCAGTCAACCCTTTGATAGCGAATTTTGATGATGAGTAAGCAGAGAGTCCTGATTTACCATCCAATCCAGCTGTAGAATTGATATTAATAATTAAACCAGTATTTTGTCCTTTCATTATTGATATAGCAGTTTGGCATCCATAATAATAACCAAAGAAATTTATATCAAATAGTCTGCGAAGCTTTTGAACATCAACATTTTCAACTGGACTTGGAGCAATCTGGATTCCGGCATTATTAATCCAGATATCGATATGTCCGTATTTTTTGACTGCATATTCTCCAAGCACACTTAATTCCTCAGGCTTTGTCACATCAGAAAGAAAACTGTCAATATTTAGCTCGCTAGCAGCAACACTCAAACTTAATTTAACATTACTAGAAATAATAACTTTAGAATTCGATTTAACAAATGCTTTCGCAAGTGCCTTTCCAAATCCTTGGCATCCGCCGGTTATTACTACTACTTTATTTTGTAAATCCATAACTAAATATTATAATCTTTCACCTCGGAGGTGGAAGATTTGATATAAACCAAGTTCTCGTGTCGGTCGTTGCCATGATATTTGGTTTTGGAGAGATAAGTGAAGCCACTTTTTTCTAGGACCCGGACAGATTTAAGATTGTCGGGATGAACGAATCCGACAATTTGAAATTTTGGGAAAAGAGCGCAGATCTCGCGCACGGCGGTTGAAACAAGCCCCGCAGTGTAGCGGTATTTCTCGGGCAAGGCGAAGCTGATCTCATAGAGTTTATTAGTATTTATTTTTAAACGTTTACTTAGATTTTTGCCAACTTCATATAATTGAACAAAACCAATAATATTATTTTGGAGATCACAAATACCATAAACTATATTTTCTGAAAGCCAAACATCTAGATCTTTCTCATCTTTTATTTTCCCCGGCATTTTCTGGGATACCAATGGATCTTTTTCTATTTCCCAAAGTCTGGCAATGTCTGCATCTGAAAATGGCTTAGTCCTGATCATATCACCAAACTATTTTTGGATCACTACTGCTAATAATGTTTATTATCGGTCTCTGTGTAAATACTTGCTTGGAAATATTAGCAATATTCGTGATTGTTGTATTTTGTATCATGTTTATATGATTTGTCAAATTAAGTATAGGAATACCTAAGGCAACTTGCTCACCATAGTAATAGGCTCTTTGTGATGCCGAATCCATATTAAATAGGATGTGTGATAAGCATATGTTTTTTGCCCTTTTAAGTTCATCAGCACTAACTCCAAATCTTAATAGTTTCTCTAATTCAACCTTAATTACTTCTAAGGCATTAGAAATCTTGTCTTGGTTTAAAAAAGTGGTGATGTGAGTATAGCCTGAATCGGAAAATGATTCTCGAGTGCAATTAATAGAATAAATGAGTTTCAACTTATTTCTTAGTTCTTCATATAATCTAGAAGAAAACCCGGCTCCTAAAATAATATTTAATAGTCTTAATTCTATTATTTCTTTAGTATTAGATCTAAATCCTTCATATGAAAGTGACAATTTAGCTTGTTTAAGATCTTTCTCGGTATGAACGACATTTCTAAATTTAGAAAATACTGGAGTTTCAAAAATTGATATTTCCCCCTGTGGAAATGATGAGAAATATTTTTCAGTAAGATTAAGCGCCAACTTAGCGGTTATGTTTCCCGAAACGCTTAAAACAAAATTCTTATTATTATAGACTCTTTGCTTATAGTTAACTAAGGTTTTCCGGCTGATATTCTCCAAATTCAATTCCTCGTCGAAGATTGTTCTACCAATAGTTTGTTCTGGATATAATGTGGATAGACGAGTCCTAAATAAGAGTGCAGCAGGATCGTCCCTTTTCATAAGAGATTCT
>JAUXUE010000050.1 GCA_030681075.1 Candidatus Amesbacteria bacterium
TTTTACTCTATCCTGTCTGAATATTGGGGATAAAAAGGAGCATACTTGTTAATGTCAAATGACAAATTTGAAAATATTAGGAGACTTATATAAACAATTATCATCAGTAACTTAGGTAGCTTGTGAGTCATAAACGAAAGAAAAATCAAGGCGGGGATAAACAAGACTACGCGGTAGGCTTCGGAGGCAAGACCTGTCCTACCAAAACCTTCAAACAAGTGCTTTGCAATCCAAACAAATATTCCAAAAGTCTGTGTTGGTCCACTCACAATAAACGGAAATATGCCCAACAAAAAACCTACTAGCTGTTTAGGTCTAAGTTTAATAAACATAAGTGGCCAGAATATAAAGGTTAAAAGATGTAATTGATACAACATACCTAAAAATAAACCCGTCAAGAAATCTCTTTGTTTGATTAAACAAAGTAAGAATATTACTTCGAATAAGGGTATTGGCGCGGTGTGATAAGGCGTCCTAAGATGCATCAAGAGCCACGGATTAAAAATCAGAACCATCGTACTTAGTATCGCGGTCTTTTTACCAAACAAGATAGATATTAGATAATAGAAACTAGGGAATAGAAATAAGTTGATAAAGATAATAAATACTACTGGTGAAAGGGGGTTAAAGTGTGATATCCAAAAAGCCGGTATGACCATGTAAGTCCAAAGTGGACCCTGATGCAGCCAAACAATACTCGCGGTGATTCCTAAGAAGGGGAAATGTGCGTTTAGTAATGCTTCTCTGGCAGACTGATAAAACCAACCAATATCATCAAAATAGGGAATAATCATTTATTTAAATGCTTCAATTAATGCAACTCCTGACGGCATATGAGGGTCAAATTCAAACTTTTCCGGAATTCTAGAAACAATCTGCCATTTCTGATCAATACGAATTCCATACCTTATATTTACACTTTTGTACTTTGCTAATAATTTTTTTATACTATTAGAGTCATAGGATCTCCAGGTACTGGTAATCTGAAACGACACCGAAGCCGGGACTGTCAACAACAGCTTCCCACCCGACTTTAGACTAGCAAAAATATTATCAATCGCCAATTGGTCACCTATATCCATTCTCTGTCCACCATAAACTTCTAATCCTATATGCTCAAGGGTTGACAGACAAATCACCGTGTCAAAACAATTTGGTTTTGACCACTTAGTGATATCAGCCCTAATATTATTAATGTTTAAATGATTAAATGATGAAACCCGGAGATCAAGTGCGGTGACTTTGTGACCCATGCTTGCAAGCATCAACGAAATTGGACTCTCGTTTGATCCCACATCCAATACACATCCCGACACTTTCGATAATACAAAGGGTATCTCCAGGATTCTTTCGTTGATTTGGCGAAAGGTCAATCTTGAACGCAAAAAAGGTACTGCAAATATGATCGTAGAGATTGGCTTTATAGACAGTAGTCTATATTTTATGACATCTACCACAGGTGAAGTAAATTCAAATGGTCGAATGGGCTGAGTAAGCATATTTAAACACCTCCAAATACTTGGGACCAATAATATCAAAGGTAAAGTTTTCATTAAATCTTTTGACTCCTCCTTTGGTTGGATGTTCCAGCATTTTAACAATGCCTTCAGCCAAGTCATTAACAAGTATTCCACAAGAGTCGTCAATAATCTCCGGAGCAGTACCTCGATCATACGCCACGACTGGAACATTTTGACTCATAGCCTCAAGCATAACCAGCCCAAAGCCTTCCAATGGCCAGACCGATGGAAAGACCAAGACACTTGCCTTGGCTATTTCACTTACCGCATCCTTTACATAGCCTACTATTTCAACATTTTTACAAGGCATTAATTTCAAATCACCTTCGCCAATTATTTTTAGTTTTGCATCAGGAAATTTTTCCAAGACCCTCGGCCAAGCTTCAATTAACAAATCTTGTCCCTTGCCCTTCTCAAGTCTCGAGACACAAACTACGGACAAATTTTCAATTTTCAATTTACAATTTACAAATTCTACAGCGCAGGGAATAATCCTGATCTTGGCTGTGGGAATATGCGTAACGGCTGAATTGGCTTTGTAAGTATGTTGGGTGGGCATAATGACAATGTCTGGCATCCAGCTGACAAGTCTGTACAACAACATTGGCAAACCAAAGAACTTATTAAAAACACTTTCTAAAGGACCAAATTCCACCCATACGACAGGTTTATTCAACAATTTTGCAAGAGGCGTGACTATTATCTTTTCCGGAAATCCAGACATATATATAACATCAAAGTCCAAAAATAATAATTTCAGATAATGCCATAATCCAAATGGCAATAATAAAATAGCCTTTATCAACCCTCTCCAATTCCCTATAATATCCAATACTACAGGTATTATGTGACCATCACCAAGCATTTTGTTAAATCTGTTATTTGTAGTATGAGATTCGATTTTAATATTCTGCTTCTTTAGCCAATTGAACAATCCAATATTAAATGTCTCGGCTCCACCAATTCCCAAAGTTTGGTTAATAAACAATATCTTGCGGGGTTTTACACTAGAAATTATTTTTTTTAACTTAAATTCAAAATTAGTATCTACAGAAGTTTCTGAAACCATTTCCAGATTATGTAATCGGCATAAAATAATAAATTCTTTCGAAGTATATCCTGCTTTGTGCACTCCCCAGATACCAGTCTTGTAAGAATTACCATACAAAAACAAATTTCGTGTGTCTTGATCGTCAGCGAATCTATCAAAAATAGCATCAACGCTGGGTATTCTCACAAACAACTGTCCACTCACTTTCAAAATTCTCGATATTTCATTTAAGGTTGGGAGCAATTGCTCTCGGGTCAAATGCTCCAACACATCTTGAGCCACAATTTCCTCAATTGAATTATTCTCGAATGGCAATTTTTGTGTAATATCACAAACCACATCGACTCCTCGATTTTTGATTACATCTACATTGATATATCCAGGACGGATGTCTGTTCCACAACCCAAATTTAATTTCATAGGTTCTTAAATGATTTGTGAGCGAGATAAATTGCTACAGGAAGTGATAGCACTGCACCAAAAGTGGCCGCCACTGCGGCCCCTGTAAGTCCCCACATCTTGACAAATGGGACTATCGTGAACATCAGACCAAGAGTGCTTGTCAGTATAATAATAGTCACATATTTTTGCTGTTTTTGAGCCATAAAAGCTGCATTAAACGAATAGGCCATACCACGGGCTATTCCCAAGAATGCAAGTATTTGCAAGATTGGTACTGCCTCCAGCCAATTTGAACCAAACAATATTAAGATAATCGGCCTGGCAAATAACCAAATCGTAAGACCGAGACCAATTGTCATTAAATTGACTGTAATAACCGTCTTGATGACGGCTTTTTTTAGATTCTTTCCGCCGTTATTCATCTGCGAAAATATCGGGAAAGTAGCTCTGTAAAATACATCGACTATTTCTGAGACTGGAGTCGTAGATATTTTGTAGGCATACTGATAAACCCCTAGTGAAGTTTCACCCAACAATTTCCCGACGACAATGTTGTCAGTCTGGGTAAATAGATAATCGAGGAGGCCAAAGCCAGTAACCCACTTACCACGCGACAGTATCAGGAGACAAGTCACAGGATTCAGAGAAAATTTTGGTCGAGGATATATAAAAATCCATGACAATAAGACTTCAAATATTGCTGAAGCAATAAGTCCCCAGACCATACCAATTGGGGATCTGGTGTACCAACAGACAACCACACTCACACCTGCTTCCAGCATAAAGATTGATCCACGTAAGAAAAATTCACGGCCAAAACGAAGTTCCTTCAAAAAAATTATTATTGCGGGATTTATAAATCCCCGGATAAACGGAGCCAGTGCCAACAAATATAATAAATTCAAAGTATCTGGAGAATTGAAAAAAGTACTAATCCAGGGAGTTAAGATTACTATCAAAAGAGCTATTAATGATCCACGAATAATAGACAAGACCCAAGCCGTGTCTATGTATTTGTCTACCTTGCCTTTTTCCTGCATCAGAAAAATATTTATTCCAGTCTCGGTAGATATTTCCAATAGTGCCAGAACCATCGTCACTATCCCAAATACACCCAATGACGCTTTGGAGAGAATGCGAGCCAAAACTGCCATCCGCAGGATTGTTATTAGACGGAGCATTAGACGTAATCCAGCGGTCCATGTGAGTCCTGATTTCATTTTTTTGGTTTGGACAAGAGTCCCATGACTGTACCAAATATAACCATACAGTCTGCAGTCAATTGTATCACTGGTAGCCAATAGATCGCTCGCCAATCACGGACATATTTATAATTTTTGAATATTGACCACAAGAGGTACGGAATTATTAATAAAATCAACCAAGAGTTTAAAAATAATAAAAAGAAATATAAATAATACCTAAGAATCAATAATTTCACTTTTGGCCGCATGATACCGGCATAAATATCGGTGACAGCAAACTTGAGAAACATCCAGGCAGCCTGCTTTAAATTTTTTCTTGGGTACCAACCCACGACTGCATCTTTGGCAAAATGTATTTTGACTCCAGCTTTCTTGAGTCTATTTGCAAATTCAAAATCTTCACTGGTATCCAATTTCTCATTGAATCCTCCCATTTTCAAAAATAAATCTTTTTTTATCATCATTGACCTAGTAGACGGAAGAAACTCTGATCCAACTCTATCGGGCATTACCAAAACATAAGGCACCAGGCACTTCTCAAATACATTTTGTGGAAGACCTTTGTAATAACCCGCAACGACGTCAGCTTTTACTTTCAACAATTCTTTTAGCCAATCTTTCTCAGGTACACACCCAGCGTCAGTAAACGCCACAATCTCACCTCTGGCCGCAGCCACTCCAATATTTCGTCCTTCCGATCTGTTGTATTTTCCCACTATCACTTTTGTACCTTTATACTTTTTACACTTTTCTACTGTTTTATCCGTAGATCCACCATCTACAATAATTACTTCAGCTTTAAAATCAACCAAAACATCCAATAATTCTTTTATTGTCTTTTCCTCGTTGAATACAGTTACTACAATGCTTACTTTTGCCATAGTTTTTCATAAATATCCGCAATATCCTGCCAGGTCGGTACCTGGTAACCTGCGGAATTAAACGGGGTCATATTTAGATAATCGTATTTTAGCGGGTTGTCATAATAGGCGTAGACTTGTGTGTCTTGGCTCATGGCTTCTAAGATCGATAAGTATCCAGACACAAAAGCATATTTATATTTATAAAAATAACTGGCGGCCTTTGGGTCATTGGTAAATATGTCCAAATTCACTTTCATTTTTTGAGCCAGTTTTTTGTAAAATTCCAAATCCTTACCCTCTTTCCCCACAAAGATGGCGTCTTTTCTTAAAATCTTCGCGTTTTTAAACTTTTCTGCCGCCCCAAATATTACAAAATCCGGTTTTGTAAAATAATATTTTTTGATAAACTCACCGACACAAATATTGCCACTGGCTATAAGCTCACTTATTTTGCGCACAATTATATTTTTCCAAGGCACTGGATATATGCCTTCCCAACCATGAAAGGTAACAAACGTCCTCTTTGACCAATTAAACAATTTGTACCACCAAATCCAAAAATAGACATCGTGAATATGCACCACATCTGCCCAATCAAACAAATCTTTGTATTTCCAAATATTTCGCCATATTTCCCACTTATTTGTTCCCACTTCTTTTTCGGTCAAATATTTAATTTCATGTTTTTTCTCCAGTTCCTTTGCAATCATGTACACATGTTTTTCAACCCCACCAATATTCTCTGGCCATGTCCTTTTCACCAAAACCAATATTTTCATATCTTTTGAGCAACAATTACAATGTCAGATTCTCCAAATATCACTACTAACAAATCATCAATGAAAGTGACTATATCCGACAAAGGACCTTTTAAAAATCTTATAATCCAGCCCAAAAACGGAAACAGAAATAAACTATTTCTTAATATGCCCTCCTCTTTTTTTTGATTATTAATCTTAAACCCAATCGATTTAATTTGATTAGCCAAATCTTCCGAGTTATACCTACGTAGATGTCCTACTCTTTTGTCAAATTCGTTGGCTAAACCTAACCTATAGAGAGGGGAATTAACCGATGGAGTTGTTACAACTAAATCACCGCCTTTTTTTAAATTCTTCGAGAGTTTAATTAATAGATTCATATCTTTAGGTACGTGTTCTATTACTTCACTACAAATAACAATATCAAAAGTTCTACTAATCTTCTTATTAATGCTATCAAACTTCGCAAGTGTTGAAACTCCTATGGCTTCCGAACTAGCATTACATGCATCAATCGCTTTCTTAGACATTTCTACACCAAGTACGCTACATCCCTTTGATGCCAAATAAAAATCAATCGTGCCCACCCCACATCCATAATCTAATATCGTTTTTTTATTTCCAGAAATCAAAGGCGCTAAGGTCGCTATTGTGTGCCGATAAGTAAAATTATTACTTGGAATGACCTTTTTCTGAATCTTTATTCCGTGATGAAAATTATCATAGAAATTCATTTTCTTATTTTACACTATTGACACTTTAAGATATCTATCTATACTTCTATTTATAGTGGGGAAAATACTAAAACAGTTATCTTTGATAGCATTTTTCTTCTTAATTGAAGTATTTGGTTTTAACCCTGGAATACACGCTGCAGAACCAATTAACCCGTGGGTCGCTGATATAGATTTACCATATAAGTTAGCTGGTCATTCATCACTTTCTTTCAATAATTCATTGTTTATAATCACAGGATCAGCACAAACATTTAATAGTCACAACGAAGTGAAGTATTCGCAATCTGGCTCAAACGGTGTTTTAAGTACATGGCAAAATTGGGCAAACTACCCAAAACCAATGATCTGGAATACGGCTGTAACAAAGGGAAATTTTATTTATGGTTTAGGGGGCTTTGAAGAATATTCACAAGGATCAAAATTTAGTGATGAATTTGTTTATTTTTCT
>JAUXUE010000052.1 GCA_030681075.1 Candidatus Amesbacteria bacterium
CGTTGGCAGGGGATAAATATTCAGTAATTCTTATCACTTGCTTGTCGGGATTGGTGATAATGGAGCTTTTGTATCCGGCACTAAACCCCGTCCCTGATAGAGATAGATAGTCTCTGAACCATTTTGTACCGTGCGTACCAAACTTTCCTTGGTAAAGACAGGACGATATTGGTCAAATATTTTAATCATTTTTGTGTGGTTGGAGTTTATTAATCCATTCTCCATTTTTATATTCCCGATTTTGAAATAGGTCTTTCATAATATAACAGTAACTGGGTAATGAATCGCAGAAATCAGCGGAATCAGACACATAATTTTCAGCCCAAACTGCCAGCATTTCTTGAGGGTTTGTAAACTGGTATTTATCAAATTTGTTACAATTTGTATTAGAGAGGTCACATTCTAAAGAATTTGGCTTGGGCAAATCAAGAACAGGACTTGTTGGTGGTAGTATCCATTTATTCATAGTGGAGTCAAAATAAAATCCTGTTGAATCAACTATTGTTTTTAATACTCTGTCGTTATAGTTATGTGGCAGTAGGGCATTTAAACCTTTATTATTGCTATAAGAGTGTGCCAATTCATGCCAAACAGTAAGTTTACTGATAGATAGGGAAGTATTAAAGCTTACATGGGGGATATCATACGTGCTTGCACAGGCGATCCCCGGACATGGCATTTGAGATTGTTTTTTGTATGATTGAAATATCCTGTAGTTATACATATCTTGAGGAAGATCCATTAATGCGTAGTCGAGTAGCATAAGAGAGCGTTCGTCCCAATTTCCTTGAATGTATATTTTATTTCTTTTTTCTACTTGTTTAATATAATCAGAAGTGTCAATATCATACTTCCACGAATAATCATTTTTTAATTTTAAACCTTTCGGCACACGCAAAGTTAGACGATATCCGTTTCCGCCCATTGTGTCATCATCAGCGCCATAATACATCTGAGTGAGCTTAGATCTGTCAATAGTTAAAGGAATATTGATTTCATCAGAAGATTCAGGATTCAAAAAATACGAAGCCGATAATTCAATTATTTCCCCCATATCATAGGTGATGTTGCCATTTTCATCCGGATATAAGCCTGCTAACAATCTTAGATTAGGGATTAGGCTTGTATCTGTTTCATTGCCATATTCGTCTCTTAGGGTTATAAATATTCTAACCTGATTAAGGTGAAGATTAGTATTTTGCACACATTTTCCTTCCGAACAGGTTAATCTAAATCCTTTATCACAATAATAGACATCCTTGTCTATCACGGTATGAGTTTCGCCATCAGGAAGATTCATAACAATTGTTGACTCGGTACCCAGCAAATCATTGCCAAATTCATCTTTAGTTCCAGTACAAAAATATTTGATATCCTTAATGGTAAAGTCCTGTGATTCTCCGTCGCGAATGGGGGTGGGAGGAGGTGGTGGGGGAGAAAACCAGCCTTTTACAGTCTCTGTAACCCTCCCTAGCTGATAATTGAGGTTTTGCATAGAGAACAGCGGGCAGGGATCCTCAAATCCGCTTTCGGCAGCATAGACAGAGGGGATAATGTTCATGCCTTTTGCACAAGGATTTTGGGATTTAAATAGAGGCTTCTCTTTCGGTAATGTTTCCAAATAAGTGTTCACTTCTATTAATTGTGCACCTGCGTCATAGTCTTTGGCTGCCTTAAGTATGCCTTGCTTACTGTACGTTTCATCAAGATTGTGATAGATAATAGATAGGTGAATAAACTCAGGCGTGAATGATGATAACAACATGGCTATTTGCATTGAATGGTATATGTCTCCAACTTGATTTAAAATAGAAAGATTTGAATCTTGGTTATACCAATTTGAATCTTCCTTCGCGGGATTTACTTGCTGCGTAATGTCGTGATAATTTCCAATCTTTCCAAACGGGTCTTCTATTTTTAAAAGAAGCTCAATGTTTGAAAGAGAAGCACTTTGAAGAAATCCGGTGTTCATTCCACTGAAATTGACCACATCATTGCGGGTTATTTGTTCAAGAGCTAGACCTGTATCTACCAATGCTAGCCTGAGATCGCCTTGATTTTTTCTCAGATAGAAGGCTATGATCTTTGACAATGAAACTTTTTGTCCAGAAATTTCAAATTCATTATTTATGTAGTCCACAAGTGATTTTATTTCTTGCTTATATTGTTGAGAAAGTTGTTCTAGTTTCACAGGTTTTGTTAGGCGCCGATAGAACCCGGAATTTTTGGACATAAAGAGTCCAGATACTCCTGTATCGTTACCTCCAACACCAATTGCGATATCAAATAACTCTGGTGGTATATTATCTTTTAGAAACATAAGAGGGGTTTGATTTGGTTGCGCTAAATAGTTATTTGCTATTTTCACAAAATCCGACCGTTTTAATTTAGTTTGGTCTTGTGAATAATAGACATTATTCTCTCCATACATAGTCACTGCGTCCTTAATTTGCGCCGTTAGAGTTTTGTATGATTTATTGGGCTGAAAATTGTACTTATTATCTTTTTGTAACTGATAGTAAATATTATTTGCCTCTTTTTCCATGGCATTTTCAAGTAACCTTGGGTTTTCTACCGCTAGTTTTATTGCAACATCTACAGTTTCTGGTGATATTTCTGGGATCTTAACTAAAAACGGTGACTTATAAACTACGAATGAAGATAAAGCAAGTGCGGCAGACCAGATTAAAAAGTTCCGCTTGGATAAGTTTCCAGTTTTTACGTGCTTAATTGAGGCTTCCATGAGTGTTATTAATACTCTGGTTATGTGTACAATTGAGATAGGTATGACAAAAACTAGGGCAATTAAAACTAAGGTAGGATAGATAGCGCCAATGGGATTAGAACTAGCCTGTATCAGAATATTTTGAATTAAGGTTAATATTAGAGTGGATATTGGTGTCAACCATGCTGGTAAACTAAGAGTACTTATTTCTTTAAAAATAAACGTCGGATATTCAAACGAGGCTTGAAAACCTAAAAATAAATGTGTTAAATACGATTGAATTACTGGAAATGGTTCATATATATATTTTATGAGTTGGATCTCGAAGTTTGAGTAGAAGTTTGAAACCCCTTGAATTAAAAGAATAAGATAGCCAAACATCATAGATAGAGACGGCCAACGGATTTTATCGTCGAAACCAACGATTCCTACAATTTTAAATGGTAATTTTACAAACTCATACCATTTTTGACCAAGAGCAGAAGGGTTTCCACTAAGAACAGGTGCTTTTTCATCTTGAGTCAAATTAAATTTGCCACTATTGGTAAAGTTGTTGTTCCAGAAATCCCCAATCCACCTCACCCCTCCCTCCTCCCACAACCAATTTTTGACTTCAGGAAGTAAGTTACCAGGTAAATAATTTAGGATCAAATATCCAGCTGAATGGAGAGGGAACCAGAGGATGTTGTCAATGGCTTTGACTACCGGATAGACATTTATTTTCAACCAATTATCGTTTGGTAATACTGATAATGCCCACCTAAAGCCCTTCGACATTCCCCAAGGAGTGGACATCAAGACGCCTAGAGTCATGGGATTGACTGAATTTAACTTTTGAACTTGAGTTTCTTGATTGTAATTTTCAATCGCGATTCCAAGTTTTTTGTATTGATCAATGACAAAAAGAGCTTCTCGTCTTGGTTTGTCAATAATAAACCATAATCCCTTAGCAGTTTTTTGCCAACGAGTTCCTTCGGGGTCAGTAATTATTGTTCCTAGTTTAAGTGAATCTACTTCAGTATTAAAACGATCATCTCTATACAAAGAATTTCGTTCTAGATATCTGCTTCCGGAGACAAGATATTTTCCTGAAATAGGGAAGGCAAGGTCTTTAGCTAATTTTAATCCATATTTATAATCATTGATTTTAATTTTATTGTTTGACATCTTTACAAAATTAATCTGTTTCATAAGTGTTCTAATAGAATCATCAGTATTATAAATTTTGTTTGATGGTGTTATTATTCTGGTGTTTCCACTAAAAGATACAACATCAGTAACAAAAGCCCGACCTCTTTTCGTGACCATAAATTGTGAGTCTCCGCCAGGTAAATATTGATAATTCCAAGCTCTGGCAAAGATATCCCAGATATCCGATACAGTTTGACTTGTGACATATGTTGATTTTTTCTCACTAATATCGCTTCCATCTATCATGTCAATTGCATAACCCCAGACTCCATCGTCAAACTTGACAATTCCATAAAATACAGGAGCAACACCCATTTGGCTTGATAATTCTGCGTAAATAGCATCTTGATATATTCCCTCTTTTTCATCCAATCCCGAGTCAATATAATTGTCGTGTCTAGGTTCCTTTATGATCACCTTTCTGGGATTACCGTCTATGGTGAGTCTATATTCACTTAATTCGACGGTTGAACCCAATAAACTTGTATCGTTATTTAGTGCCAAGTATTTCGTTTCTGATCTTTTTATTTCGATTATCGGGAGCTCCTCCGCGGTTTTTATCTTAATAGTTTTCGGTGCCTGTCTAATTTGAAGAGATGATTTTTCCGGAAATAATGACCATATTGCTGCCAGAGGAGCAGTCCCTGCCCCTCCCACCCCCGCCCCCAAGCCCGAGAGACCTATAATTCCCAGCCATCCAACAATTCCCAACACGATTCCACCCAAAATCGCAATAATCACAAATTTTCTATTGAAATTATATTTAGCCAGCCAATTTGATTTAATTGCTTCGATTAATAATCCCACAGATCCGACAATTGAAATAACAATGGCCATGGGTGCCAAATTCTTGCCCACACCCTCCCAAATCTGCCCAATATTAAAAGTAGTGAGATTATTCCAGGCGATTACAATATTTGGAAAATAAATATTCAGGTAATTTGCGATATATGTTGAGTTTTGGGAGAGTAGGTGGACAATTGCTGGATCCAGACTTGCACCCAGTCCAGATCCAAAGCCAGAAATCGCCCCGGCATAATTATTTCCAAAACCAGTACCCGTATCATTTTCTTTTGTAAAATCTATTACTACCGCGGTCATGTCGTCCCGTTTTCTTCTTTGGCTACTTGAGTTGCTTTTCTCAACAGCAGCTTTTACGAGAGCATCGGCAATATATTGGTTACTGACTTTTGATTCCATGATTTCCGATATTTTTTGTTCAGTAAGATTATCGTGGATTCCGTCCGTAAAGATGCCTAATCTTTGTAGGATTACATTGTTTCCAATTGTTATGACTCGCATGTCAATTTCTACATCCTCAGTATTACCCAGCACCTTTGTCACAGTATTGGTGAGCTCAATAAGCGCATCTTCTCTAGACATTCCTGGATTTCTTTGAATTACATATTCAACGACCTTAGAAATACCAGGAAAATTCCTTATAACACCAGAGATATCTTCAGAGTTTGCAAGGTCATCCATTATTTTATCAAATTCCTTATTTGCAGTTAATTTATCAAAATTTTCCTGTAAATAGTTATAAATGTAATTATTATCTTTAGTCAGTCTTTTGATATATTGTTTATTGTTATCTTTATTTAGAAAGTGGGCATATACCCGGCTATCACCAACGTTCCCTGTCACCACAAAACCATTACCAAGATATGCGATAGAAGCAGTAGTTGCTCCAAATTTACCAGCTACTAGTTTTTTATTAATTCCCGACAATATTTTAACAATTAATTTACGAGCTTCGGTTTCCGTTAAATTGTTTATACGTTCGAGACCGAATTTCTCAATATATGCATCAATGTTTTCAATTGCCTGTTTACGAGCTTGTGCTGATGCTTTTTCAGATCCCTTCACAGTACTGACACCATCAAATACCCCAGCGAATGGTCCAACTACAAAACTTGAATCCTCGTTCGTATTTGGATGATCTTTGCTGGCCTTTGAGGCAATTCCTACATTCTTATCAGATTTTACCAAACCAACCATTGCTGCCAGAGGAGCAGTCCCTGCCCCTCCCACCCCAGCCCCCAAGCCCGAGAGACCACCAGCCATAATAATCGGCCACGCAATAAATCCGAGTATCCCCAGCACAATTCCACCAAGAATCACAAAGATTAATATTTTTTTGTTATATGAAGCAAATTTTGTTTTGATTTTGGTGAGCCAACCCAATCTCACTGCCAGCCAACCAAGAGCAATTAGTCCAACACCAGAGGCAACAGCAATTGCTACCTCAGGTGTAGTAAGAAATGATAAATCAATCTTGTCCAAAATACCCAGTGATCCACCGCCAATTACCCAATTACCATCTTTTATCCGCTTTAATAGATCTATTTTTTTACCTGGCAATACTGGTTTTGATTGTCTAGCAGGAGAAGTAACGATAACTGATTTTGGAGTCAATTGATTATCATAAACAGTATTATCAACAATTGTTGTTGCCGCTGGGGGATTGAGGTAGTTGTATATAAGACCCAAGCCATTTGTGAGAATGTTTCCAGTAATTTTTAGGTTATCTTCAGTAGTAGATACTTTATATTTAGTTTTGTACTCTGAATACATTTTCAAAATCATATTTGCGACTTTTGCAAGCCCAGGGTCTCTAAAATGTTGTCCCACATTATCACTGTCTTTACCAATGTCAATATTGTCTCTTTTTAATATGCCATTTGGATCATCGACAATTTTGTTTAGATCTAACAATTGACCAGGTTTATTTTTAAACGCGTTTCTCAACAAATCGTTATTGTGGTCAATTACTATTTTTCTGGCTGCGCCCCTAGCGGAATTTAAATCTTTTTGTTCAAAGGCAGTGATTCCAAAAACCTTAACTCCGTATTTTTCTAAAAATTTCAATGCTGAGTCTAAATCTACCTCAACTAATTTTGAACCATTTTCTTCGACAGTTCCTTCAAAAAGAATAATGACTGACCCATAAATACCCTTTTGTGCATCTTCTCTAAATGTGGAGGAATTATTTATAAGTGCAACTATTTCGGCCGGAGTTGCACCTATCATATGAGCCGAGTCTATACCGAGCCTAGATGGCAATGATCTAGTAACCCCAAAGCTTTGTGTGTCGTTTCCGATGCTCACGTTTGATCCTCCTAATATAATTGCTTCTTTACCATTGATATTCATAGCTGGGTTTCCTTGATAAATTTTTGTGTCATATACGATTGGTTTGACGGGTAATTTCACTTGTGTGGGTACCGGTTGTGATTTATTCCAATTTCTCACCGCCGCCAGAACCTGTGGATATATATTGTTTTTATAATTTTTTTCAGTTGCATGCACGACATCTAAATCAGGAGTATATGTTATGGGAATAGTGTTTTCATTTTCTAGATTCTTTATTTCAGCAATTGTAGTTTTCAATGCTTTTTTGGCATTTTCTGTTAATGGTTGTTTAGTGAGTCCTATTTCATAGTATGACGGTACTAAAATAATTACTTTCAGCCCTAGCTTCTTAGATTCTGAGACCATATGTTTTATATGGTCGATGTCTCCGGGAAGTGGATTATTAGTACCAGCAGTAATAATGATAACTTTCGCATTTCCAAATGTATTTTTCTTTTTATCAAATTCTTGTCTTAGATCGCCTGCGCCTAGCCCAGAATAAGTCCAGGTATTTCTGACTAGACTAAAGCCCCCACAAAGCGAGTCACCAAAACAAATTGTATCTTTCAGTTCTTCCTTCAAAATAGCATCTGACACCTGATTAAGGACGACTGTTGGAATTAGCGTCGGAGCTGATTTTATTGGGACTAGTGTTCCTGGAGCTTTGAGAGTTGCGGTGGGTGCGACCGTGGCTGATTTGGGGGCTAGGGGAGTGGGAGTTATGGATGTTTTATAATTTAATGCACCAACCGCAAAAATGATTGCACCCGATATTAATACTAAAATAGAAACAATAAACCATATCCGGGTACGAAAAGTGGATGATCCCTCAAATATTTTTTGTGCATTGTATAAAAGTATTACTGCAGATACTAATGAAATTGTAAGGCCAACGGCTAATATTGGCGTGGAAATAGCAGTGGTAATTACAAACGCTAATCCAGCCATAATTATCGTCAAAACAGAAGTTATTGTTTCTACTGGATTATTTTTTATCCAATTTAAAATATCTATTAAGAGGTTTTGGCCGTTTTGCTGGGAGGTTAACGTTGGCGAATATTTATCTATTATTTCAGCTTTATTAATATTTTTTGGGTATGTCGCGTTTTGCAAAAGATCAGGTATATTATTGAGATATTCTGGATAGTTTTTGTAAAAATCAGAATCTTTCAATCTTATTATAAAAATCTCAGAGTAAGTGGAATGATTTTCGAGATTAGTACGGCTGGTCGCATCTAAAATTTTATTTATTTCCGTTTGCTGGTCCGACGGCAATAATGGCGCTGGTGTGGATAGTACTAGCTCACCAATTCCATTTGGAGCAATATTTCCATTTGAGAGGATTTTTGATATGGGTATGGTTACAGCTCTGCCCGGTACGAAAGTATACTCGTCAGGGGAAAGTGTTTGACCGTCAACTTGCACTACAAGATTATCAGATGAAAGAATTTCATAATATCTTGTATTTTTATCTACTGTATGTGGGGTAGTACGTGGAGAGTTATTTATTAATACTTTTCCTGCTTTCGAGGAAGAAGTTATTAGAATACTATTGGGGATGGTTACGACAAGTGAGGTGTTATCATCTGAATATTTAATCGAAAATGGAGCACTGGCTCTGATGGATGAGGAAGCCGTTGGTTTTTCATCGTTTGTCGGGTAATTCACCAAAATATCATCATCTGAATAATCAAGCCTGATAATTTTTTTGAATTCAACTTTACCATCCAGT
>JAUXUE010000055.1 GCA_030681075.1 Candidatus Amesbacteria bacterium
TTCTATAGCCAGAGCCTTGGTAATTACCTCAAGCCAAGGGGTAAGATCCCGGTCTTCGAGCTTTCGGGATTGATTGGATACTTGCATCAAAGCTCCAAAATATTCGTCAGCGTGTTTATCGAAATATTCCTCAAGGGCAAATAATCTTTTGATGTCATAGCCCTCGGAAAAGAGTACCAGAGTAGCCAGGGCACGAGCTGTCCTGCCGTTACCTTCCACAAAAGGGTGAATAGCGGCCAACACATAATGAGTGATTGCCGCTCTCAGGACTGGGTGTTCTTTACGGCCATATTCAGAATTGAGAAAGCGCAAAAAATCGTCTATCAAAAAAGGCACTTCAATAAAAGTCGGCGGTCTAAAGCCGATTTCGCCGGTCACCGAATTTTTGAGGACGACTGCAGTCTCACGAAATTCACCCACCTGGTTGTCTGGAATAATTTTGTCAGTTACCAATTTGTGCAAATCTTGTAATATCTCCCGGCTATAGACCAGATTTGTCTTATCATCGGCCAGTTTTTCAATATAGTCTAGGACTTTTCGATAATTTATGATCTCTTGGATATCCCGATCACGAGCGACAATTTCTCCCCCCTCGAGAATTATTTTAGCCTGAGACAGAGTCAGGTCATTTCCTTCCAGAGCTGTGCCATAATGGACGACCCGGACTCTGGCATCATCCTGAAATCTGGCTTCCCAAGATGGGATTAGGGGGGCATTTTCTATGACCTCGCGGGCAGCCTCCACTTGGCCAATTTGCCTCAAAATCGTCGTTGTGATTGTGTACTTGGGTATATACATATTTACGGTCATTCGATAGGCATTCAGTAGTCATTCGTAGTCATACAATTGTAACTATTGTATGCCAATCGTATGCCCATTGTATGCCAACTGCATGACAATATTATTAATGCGTTTATATTACGGTAATTATGCGTTAAATGCAAATTTAATCTTTAGTAAAGTGATGATTGAATTTAAATATCTTCTTATATCTGTATCGGCAATCACATTAGCGATCAAGTTAAGCCCTATTTTTAGATCGTACTTACTTCTAATAAACTGCTCAGATAGGTAGGTATCGTCACATGGATAACGCATTTTCAATTGCTCCAAACCCCCAACTTCGTTATAAACCTTCTTGGAAAATACAGCATTACAGCCCCAATATTGAAACATCCAACGAAATATTCCATAAGAAACAAAATTAAAAAAGACAAAAATGTTTATCAAAAAATTTTTATCTCGAAAATAACATCGACCAGACAAGCAGGCTAAATTTTTATTTTTAGTAAATTCTCTTTTGGCAGTCTCGACCCAATTTGGTGCGATTATACTATCTACGTCAATCGTCCCGATCAGGTCCGATGTTACCAGTGCATAGCCAGTTTTTCTAGCAAATTCTATCCCCTGGTGTTTTTCTTTTACCAAAATTATATTGAGTTTTTTAGAGTATCTTTTGACATCGTGGTACGATCCATCGGTCGAATTATTGTCGACAAATACCACTTCGTCTGGTGGAATTGTTTGGTTTAGTATTGCTTTAAAACAACTCTTGATATAGTGCTTATCATTAAAACAGGGGATGACAATTGATAGTGTCATAATCGTATCAGATTACAATCTGTCAAGTTGGGAAGTAAATGTTCATCGGCCGTGGTGGCTATCACCTGACCCTCATAATCGTTGACTAATTTCATTACTTCTTCGCGGTGATGATGATCCAGCTCGGAAAAGATATCATCAAGCAACAAGAGTGGCTGACCACCCAAATATTCAATTTCTTGTTGTTTCAATTTTAATACTGACATTCTTTGTTGGCCACGGGATCCGTATTTTGAGACATCGCGGTCTTGATACAAAACCTGAAAATCATCTCGGTGTGGTCCTACCAAAGTCGTTGCTGAAGCTACCTCTTCTATTTCATATTGCTTCAATCTTTCTACAGTTACTATACTTTTGTCATAAATAGTTGGTAATGCCTGGAGATATTTTTGTCGTGCCAGTGTCAGATACTCTCCGTCTTTTATTAGCAAGTGATCCCAGAAATAGAGCTGGTGTCTTTGAGCTAGTCCATCGCGGATAAGTGACAATAGTTTGTTTCTTTGCCGCAAACCTTTTTCGTATGAAATGAGGCAACGTCTATATTCCCGGTCAGTTTGAGTAATGACAAAATCCAGATAACGCCTTCTATATCCAGGAGATCCTGACACTAATTCCATATCTTGAGGGGCAAACAATACTGCCCGCATATTTCCCACAAAATCAATCAATCTTCTGGGAATCCCATTCACTTCAAACTTTTTTCTATCAGTAATTGTAACTTGTAAATTTTCCGAACTTACAATTGAAAATTGTTGACCATAAGAAATCATTTCAGCATCGTCGTCGGGCCGGAAACTTTTGCCTGTCGCTAGCAATTATATTGCCTCTAGGAGGTTACTCTTACCTACTCCATTGTTTCCAATGACAATATTATTTTTTTCAAACACAAACTCTGTTTTTGGATAATTACGGAAATTTGTAAGAGATATTTTATTTATCATATTTGGCATTTGTGGCAATAATATGTCCCTCTACCCCCCAAGACTATTTTTTCAATTTTAGTTTTACACCGCAGGCAGGGTAAATTATTGCGTTTATAGACTCGGATATGGTCTTGGTAAGTCCCGCCCTTGCCATGTGCATCCACATAATCAGATATCGATGTTCCGCCATATTTTATCCCCTCTCTTAATACAAGCTTGATTTTTGATAGCAATAATGAGATTTGTTTTTCTTGGAGCTTGTGGCTTGGGGTTTGAGGATTGATCTGGGCTTCCCACAGCGCATCATTAGCATAGATATTCCCCACCCCAGCAATTAGTGTCTGATCCATGATTGCAATTTTAATCGGTTTCTTAAGCTTCCCAAGTAACCTAAGAAACCCAAGAGTTGTTATTTTAAGAGCGTCTTCTCCAAGGGTAAACTCCGGATTTATCTTCACCCAACCAAACTTCCTCATGTCATTAAAATACAATGTTCCACCTGAGAGGTGGAACACCGCGCGGGTGTGTTTTGTGGGCAGTCCTCCATAAATAAGCTGTCCTGTCATTTTGAAATGGAAGCCTAAGTCTAAGTTTGGGCCAAAGTTAATCAGGAGAACTTTCCCCATTCTCCTTACTTCTTGTACTTCTTTTCCCTCTATTTCCTTCAGGTCACTTTTTATACAAATCTGCCCAACCAAAACTTTTTGTAGTTGCAGTTTGACCGTTTCTATTTCAGGTAGTTCCGGCATATGATCAGATTCTACCATTTCCCCTCGCCTTTCCAAGGAGAGGGGTAGGGGTGAGGTTTAACCCAATTACGTTTAATACCGTTAACAAGTCATTTCTTGCTTGACCACCCCAAAATCGAATCATCCTTATTCCCAATGATACTATAAACTTCTTACGAAATTCGACATAACTTTTTCGGGTTTTATGTACTGAACCATCTACTTCAATCGCTAATTTATATTTGGGACAATAAAAATCAACTATATATTCTGATACCGAATATTGCCTTCTAAATTTAACCCCGAGTTTATTATTTCTTAGTTCTTCCCACAATATTTCTTCCTCAATGGTTTGATCTTGGCGTAATTTTCTTCTTCGATACTTTAGATTTAAAACATTCATTATCTTCTTATTTAGATTATGTTAGTCACCACTTCTTTTATTTTCTTAACAAAGTTTTCTTTCGAGAATTTCTTAACAGAATTAATAATATATTTTCTGTCCCATTTTATTCTCTCAAATTTATCTACTGCTTTCTGGAGTGTCTCTGGTGTCAATTCATCGAAGAACACACCATTTTTATTCTCGACCACTGTTTCCAAATATCCCCCACCCCTAAAGGCTATCACTGGCATCCCAAAGGCCATTGGTTCTATGGTTGACATTCCAAAATCTGCATCAGTTTCCAAAGCTAAAAATCCTTTGGCTTCAGAAAAAAGCCTTGTCCTCTCCTGATCACTCACCTCGCCCAAATATTCCACAGTTTTTCCTTTTATTCTGGCAGCAATTTCTTCCCCAGCTTTATTTATGGGTCGTCCTGCCACTTTTAATTTAAACCCATATTTATTAGCAGCTGCTACAGCCACATCAATATTTTTTGTTCCAATAATTCTACTTACAATTAAATAATAATCTTTTCTATTTATTGGGATTTGAGATTTGAGATTTGGGATTTCAATAGGTGGATATATCACTACACTTTCTCTACGATAGAATTTGGAAATTCTCTCTGCTACATTTTTTGAATTAGCGATAAACAAATGCGGTCTTTGGGCAAAAGCAAAATCCACCATCAATAATATATGATTGGCTATGGCTGAGATTGGCCGCCAATACCATTTGTTTCGTTCTTTGGTCGCAGTCTCATAGCCATAGAGAAATCGCGGTGGTGTATGACAATAAGTCACAAGTTTTGTCTTGGGTCCAATCTTGACCCCATTTGGAAAATAGCCACCAGTTTGGGACACTATCACCAAATCATATTCAGACAGATCGAAAGACATAAAAAATAATGGAGATAATATAGTGTAATATGATATGAATTTTGGTAGAAATGGCAGATATTTACCCCAGCTTTCTATTACATTATTTATTTTGAATTCCCCCCAAAATTTGGGAAAAGCGTAAGCTGTATACACAGGAGCCTCTGGAAACATTTCTTGGAGAGCCATCAGCACCCGCTCAGCCCCACCTATTTCCTTAAAATAATCGTGGACGAGAGCTATCTTCATCAGTTGATTTTACCGCAACTCTCCTAATTAAGCTCTTGTAGCCCAACTCTAGTAATACTTCCGTAATCTTTGAGGCACTAGGCACTTGGCACTTGGCAATAGTAAATGTAAACGGAACATCACACTTTATTGTCGCCAGTCTCTTGGACAACTCCCCGTTCTCATAGCCATCAATGATTTTTTTATTTCCGGATTTATTGACAATGTCTTCAAAACTTCCAAACTCTTGGATCAATTTTATTGCCCCCACCGGCCCAATCCCCGGAACACCAGGATAATTGTCACTACTGTCCCCCACCAATGCCTTGTAATCAATGACTTGCGACGGCAGTATTCCCAATCTTTCTTTGACTTTGTCAGAATCCACGACTGTCATATCCGAAATTCCCTTAAAGGACATATACAAATTCACTTGGTCGTTTACCAATTGCATCAGATCGCGGTCACCAGTAATAATAATTACCCCTGTGTCCTTGATCTCCTGTGCCTGTGCCCCTATTGTGCCAATTACGTCATCCGCTTCAAATCCTTCCAGCTGAAACACGGGAACACTAAGCAACTGAAAAACTTGTTTCAATTTTTCGATCATGCTCCAGATATCTTCTGATATTTGCCGGTCTTTCTCGCGGTTGGCTTGGTAGCCCACATACATCAGATTTCGGAAAGTGGGACTAGGGTGATCAAAGACAATCGCTAGATGGGTGGGCTGTAAGTCCTCGATTGACTTTAAAAGTATCGATAAAAATCCATAAACTCCAGCTGTCGCTTCCCCACTTCTGTTTCGCCAATCCGGCAGGGCATAATAAGCTCGGTGTAAAACGGAATTGCCATCGAGAATTAAGAGTTTCATCCCATTATCTTAACAAATTCGTCACCGTCCATGTTCTCAGTTTCCAACAATCTAATCACAACTTTGTCCATCTTTTTCTTGTATTTTTTCAAAATTATCACGGCATTTTTGTAGGCAGTGTCAATAATTTTTTTGACTTCGGCATCAATTTTATTTTGCATATCAGGACTGATTTGGGTTTGTTCAAAATAGACTCTACCCCAATCTATAGCATCCTGCTGGGGACCATAATTAATGGGACCAAGAGCGCTCATGCCATATTCCATGACCATATTGCGAGCGACCATTGTAGCTTTGTCTATATCATTGGATGCCCCCGTGGTTATTTCTCCAAAGACTATTTCTTCAGCTGCCCTTCCCCCCATCATCATGGTAATTTGCGAGAGCAATTTTGTTTTGGTCATATGAATAATGTCATTTTTGGGTGGAACAAGAGTATGACCCAGAGACATTCCACGGGAAACTATAGATATTCTGTGGACTGGATCCATATCTTTTTGGGCCCAAGTGGTAATAGCGTGACCGACTTCGTGGTAAGCGGTCATTTTGCGATCTTCGTCCGTTTGAGTGCGTTTCTTCTGCGGACCCATCTTGACTTTGGTGGCCGCTTCTTCCAGATCGAGCATGTTTATTTCTGTTTTACTCTCACGGGCCGCTCCAATGGCTGCTTCATTGAGCATGTTTTCCAGATCCGCTCCGGAAAAGCCAACGGTAGCACGGGCGGCCTTATCCCAATCAACTTTACTGTCAAATGGCTTACCGCGCGCATGAATAGCCAAAATCTCTTTTCTGTCTTCCACATCAGGCAGATCCAAAACCACTCTTCGGTCAAATCTTCCCGGCCGAAGTAAAGCAGGATCAA
>JAUXUE010000060.1 GCA_030681075.1 Candidatus Amesbacteria bacterium
TATTGATATGAAAGTGGAGCCATTTTTGATTTCTTCGACTGTTTCTATAATATTGGCACAAAGATTGGTACGTCAAATATGTCAAAGCTGTAAGGTCGAGTTGGAGATAAGTAGAGAAGATCTGGAAAAAAGTTTTCCTCCGGAAGTTATCAAAAAAAACTGGGAGCAGAAGGCCAAATACAAAGTTTATAAAGGAACAGGGTGTAAATTGTGCAGACTTTCAGGGTATCGTGGGCGTTTGGGTTTGTATGAAGTTTTGGAAGTGACCAAAGCCGTGCGAAAGCTCATCAATGAAAAAGCTGATGCCGACGTGATTGCTCAAATGGCGATAAAAGATGGAATGAGGACGATTTTAATGGATGGTTTTACCAAAGTGGCCGCGGGTGATACGACTTTGGAAGAAATATTGAGAGTAACAAAAGCTGAATATGTCTAGTCTAACCTTGTCAAATTCCGAGAAACTATCGATGCTCCGAAATCTAGCGATAATGTTAGGTTCTGGAATTCCTATTATCGAAGCGGTGGATTCACTTCTTGAGGACACAAATGGCAATCAATTCAAAGTTCTGTCTACATTGCGGGCTGATCTGATGCAAGGCCAGCAAATTGCAGCATCATTGGCAAATTTTCCCAGAGTTTTTGATAAGGTAACTGTAAATTTGATCAAGGCAGCCGAAGAAGCGGGAACTCTGGAAACGACATTGCGAGATCTGCGAGATCATATTCAGAGTGAAATAGAATTTACAGACAAAATAAAGTTTGCCATGATTTACCCTATTCTGATAATGATAGTATTTGCTGGGGTCTTACTCGTAATTTTGATTTTTGTGGTTCCCAAGATCTCGGCTGTGTTTTCCAGACTAAAAGTAGAATTGCCTCTGCCAACCAAGATCCTTATCGGAGCCTCTGATATTTTGATCAACAATACCATGCTGCTAGGAGTGGGATTGGTAGTGATTATTGGGGGAATTATTTTGTTGTATAAAAGCAATCGCAATTTTGTCTTGAGGATTTTGTATTCTCTTCCGGTTATTTCAGGACTAGTCAGACAAATAGATTTTGCCAGATTTAGCAGGAGTTTACATTTATTGTTGAATTCTGGTCTACCAATTACTGTTGCCTTGGAGCTAGCCCAGGAGGTAGTCATGGATTTGCGTATCCGAAAATTGTTGGAAAAATCACGCGAGATGGTGATTGGTGGAAAAAAACTGTCAGATGGATTGAGACTCGGAAAGAAGTTTGTGCCCAGTATGATGATCAAGCTGACCGAAGCTGGTGAACGCAGTGGAACTCTGGACCGTTCCATGCAAGAATTGTCTCAGCATTTGGATTACGAAGTCACCAATTCTCTTAAGGCTGCAACCGCCCTTTTGGAGCCTATACTTTTAGTTGTCGTAGGTATTTCGGTCGGAGGAATGATGTTGGCTATTATTGCACCTATTTATGGTCTTATTGGTCAAGTGGGAGGAAGATGACAAAAGGTTTTACATTAATCGAGATGATTGTTGTTATTGGAATTGGTCTTGTAATTCTGACAACCACGACAGTATTACTCTTGGGTGGCCAAAGACGGGTTGTCAAAATTTCTGCAGAAGAACAAATTTTGTCGGATATCCGCTCAGTCCAAACCAAAGCCATGAGCGGGCTGGGAGCCCAAAGTATATCTTTTGCTAATAATAGCTATACCACCGATAATTATGTGGTTAATTTGGACAACAATATCCAGCTGACGACCACTTTTGCGGGATCAAGTATTGTCTTTTTGGCGGTATCTGGTGAAATTAATAATTATGTTAGTGGATCCGATACCGTCAGTATTACAGATGCGACGGACGACACTAAAAGAGTTATTCATTTCAATAAATATGGTGTCCCAATTTTGGAAAATTAGAAAAGGACAATCGTTAATCGAGCTTTTGATAGCCATGGCGTTGGCTGCTGTGCTCATTCCGGCCTTTATGACAGGAATTATGACGACTCGGGAGGGCCGGGCCCAACAGCCCCAACGCGCCACTGCCAATGCTTATCTGCGCGAAGCCCAAGAAGCAGTACGTCAAGTACGAGAAAATGGTTGGAGTACATTTGCAGTCAATGGAACTTTTCATCCGGTTGTTGCCAGTGGAGCTTGGACATTGGTTTCGGGAAATGAGACGACCAGCGACGGTTTTGTCAGATCAATAGATATTGCTGATGCCAAACGCGACGGATCGGGTAATTTGGCGGACAGTGGAACAGTCGATCCTTCGACCAAAAAAATCACAATTGCTGTGGCTTGGAATTTGCCCTATCAGTCGCAAGTAACGAATGAACTTTATGTTACCCGCTATTTGGATAATTTGGTTTACACCGAAACTACCGAAGCTCAATTTAATGCCGGAGTAAAATCGGGGACGAATGTGACGAACACTGCCGGAGGGGAAGTGATCTTGGGAGCGGGTGGACAGGGGGACTGGTGCAATCCCAATTTGTCGATTTCGGCTTTGGATTTGCCGAAAAGTGGAGTTGCTAATGCTTTGACTGCTATCGAAGGCCGGGCATTTGCCGTAACGGGGGATAATGCTTCGGGCGTGTCGTTTGCCAATGTGACTATTTCTAATACCAACCCGCCGGTGGCGGCTATTACGGGAACATTTGATGGTTATAAAACCAATAGTGTATTTGGAGAAACTAATTATGCTTACTTAGCGACGGATTCTAATTCAAAAGAAATAGTGATTATTAATTTGGGAAATTATAGTGAAGCGGGGTATTTTAATGCTCCAGGCAATGACGAGGGAAACAGTATATTTGTGGCCGGAAATGTGGGATATATGACCGACGAAGATAAGCTGTATACTTTTGATTTGTCTGCTAAAACCGGGTCACGGGGACAATTGGGGAGTGTGAATTTGGTGGGAACGGGGAGAAAAGTGATTGTGTCCGGAACTTATGCTTATGTGGCAACGGAAAACACTTCCAATCAGCTGCAGATCGTGGACGTAAGCAATCCCAGCTCGATGACAATAGTGGGACAGGCGGGATTGGCAGGTGGGACTGGGGCGGTGGATGTATTTATCAACTCTTCGGCATCCCGGGCGTATGTGACTGCGGGTAAATTATATATTGTGGATATTTCTACCAAAACCGGGAGCCGGCCGACCGTCGGCAGTTACAACACGAACGGGATGACTCCCAAAGGGGTGACGGGAGTGAGTGGGAATAAAATAATTATCGTGGGAACCGGAGCCGAAGAATATCAGGTGGTGGATGTCACGACTGAAAGCAGTCCCAGCCGGTGTGGGGGATTGAATGTGGATGCTGGTATAAACGGCGTGGCATCGGTCATGGAGCAGGACGGAGACGCGTACTCCTATATTATTACCCGGGATGCGGGGGCGGAATTCAGGATGATCGCCGGAGGCCCAGGGGGGAGATACTCTTCATCGGGAACATTTATTTCGAGAGCCTTTGATCCGGGATATTCGACTTCTTACAACAGAATTAGTTTTACCGGGGTGACTCCGAATCAGACGTCACTGTCTGTCCAGACGGCGGTCTCGGCAGACTGTATAAACTATACATTTACAGATTCCTTGGGATTTAATGTGGGCAGATGTTTCAAATACAAACTTTACTTGACAACGACAGATGCCAATGCGACGCCGGTATTTTATGATTTAACTGTAAACTATTCACCATGAGAAAAGCCTTTACTCTTATCGAATTTTTGGTGTATATGGGTTTGATGAGCTTGTTTTTGATTGTACTGACAAACATTCTGGCAACCTCGCTGGAAACTTTGACCGAATCAAATCAGGTGACTACTATCGACTCCGACAGTCGGTATATTTTGGCCAGAATGGCCTACGATATTGGTCGGGCCGCGGACATCACGACTGCTTTGGGACTGTATACAGTAGTTAGCGGCAATTTGATGCTGGGCCCCGACCGCCTAAATAGTTTTGATTCGACTATCGGTAATTTTGTGGTGACGGGGATAGGGAAGACTGTAAAAATAAACTTTGATATTACTTCGGGAACGAGAACAAGATCGTTATTCACCACATTGGGTCTAAGATGAAAAAAGGACAAACATTGGTAGTGTTGTTGGTATTTATTGCCATCGCTATGGCCATTGTCGTTGCCGCAGTTTCCTCTGTGATTAATAGTACGACCGGTGGTAGCCAATATGAGATTGGGCAATCTGCTTACTTATTGGCAGAATCCGGGCTTGAGGAAGCCATGTTGCGCTTATTACGCGATCCTGCTTATACTGGAGAAACATTGACAACGGCCGACGGATCAACCACAATAATAGTAACAGGAACAATTCAAAAAATAATTATATCTACAGCTACCGTAGGAAATTCAACTAGAAAAATCCAAGTAGAGGCAGAATATATAAATAATGTTTTGACAGTTATTTCTTGGAATGAAATATAAATATGAGTAATACATTAGCCAAAAAAAATGCTGACAATGTAGTCAGTGTATCGCGCAAAGGTTTAGCACTCTGTGGGCCTGGAATTACTGGGATAATAAAGATGCCCTTTTCCGAATCGGTCATAAAAGATTTGGATGTAGTTGGTTTTACTCAACTGTCTGACCTTCTAAAAAACTTTGTCGATGTAAACAAGATCTCTATTTGTGAGTTGGTAATGGTCTTAAACAGTGATACCTATTTTGAGAAGGAATTAGTAGGCAGGGACGACAAAGAATTGGCCGAGAATGTGCAAAGTTTTGTCGACAATGTGCCTTTGGCCAATCCCAGTTCAAGGATATTTAAGATAGGAGAGAAATATAGTGTAGTTGTCATCAATCGTAATTTGTATGAATCATTAAGAGCTATTTTTGAATCAATGGGTTTTAAGGTAAAAGCAGTCGTACCAGAACTGATACTCGGTAATGTAGGAGTAGCCGGGTCAGATTTTGATTTAAATGCCTGCAAGTTAATTCTAAAAAGTAAAGATTTTATTTTATCTAATAGTTTTGTAGGACCGGCTCTGGCCAAAGAAAATGACAACTGGATAAATCATAATAAGAAAAAAGCTTTGATTTTAGCCATCACAGGCATCGCTATTGCTATCTCTGGTGTTGGATTAATAATATGGCAGACTGTGTCGTCTCGCAATCAAGCGATCGCCAAATCGAAGGCTAGGTCGGCAAAAATGGCTATAGTTGAACCAACACCAATACCAACCCCAACCCCAGCGCCAGTTGCAGCATTAATTAATTGGGCATTGTATTCAGTCGAAATTTTAAATGGATCAGGAGTTCCTGGGGAAGCAAGTAAGATTGAGACTATGATTAGAAAAGCTGGATTTACAAATGTAACCATCGGAAATACCACCAAGATTTCCAAATCGATCATGATTGTTCGGCCAGGATTGCCACAAGAAGTAAGAATTAAATTAACAGAAATATTGGGCCCGATAACACAGATCGAAAATTCTGGAGCTCAATTTGATGTCTTAATTACCGTTGGTAAAGTTGCCTATTGACAATATTTATTTAAAGTATGTATACTATTATTAATGCTCAATAAGAATAAAAAAGGTTTTACATTAATCGAACTTTTAGTAGTCATCGGAATTTTGTCAGTACTTCTTGTAATAACTTTAGTCGCTATCAATCCCGCCAGACAATTTTCTTTGGCCAACAATACTAAGAGGAGAAGCGATATCAACTCTATCTTGAATGCTGTTCATCAATATGCTGCGGACACTAAAGGTGTCTTGCCTACGGCTATTACAACTACTGTCCAGGCTGTATCAAATACAGCTGCTAATGTCTGCGCTTCTTTAGTAAGTAATTATTTGGCAGCCTTACCGTCCGATCCTTTGACCAACGCTGGGGCTTCTGTTACTGACTGCGCTGCTGCTTACTCTACCGGTTATACTATTGTAAAAAGTGCTACCAACAACCGTGTTACAGTTGCTGCTCCTGATGCCGAACTCTCCGAAGTAATCTCCGTGACACGATAATAGTTTTTTGGGTTATAATATTTCTATGAATGATTGTGTATTTTGTTAAATAGTGGCGGGTGAAATGCCTGTAATTAAAGAGTATGAGGATGATGAAGTAGTGGTTTTTAAATCGAACCGACCTGAAGCACCAGTTCATTTATTAGTAGTACCAAGAAGACACATAGAGAGTCTAAAAAATGCACAAGATAATGATATTCAAGTCTTAGGTAAAATACAACTTATGGCAAAAAAGATGGCCGAAAAATTTGAAATTTCCGATGGCTACAAAGTCATGGTGAATGCAGGAAAATTTCAAGAAGTACCACATATTCATTATCATTTGAAAGGGGGGATGAACTAAATTATGCCAACAGTAGTCAAGAAAAAACCAGGTCAAACCGATGACCGATTGATTGCAGACTTCCGAAAAAAAGTCCTCAATGACGAAGTTTTGCTAGAGCTTAAAAAACGCGAACATTATTACAAGCCTTCTCAGGTCCGTCAGGCTCGGGTCAAAGCCCGTAATTCCGGGCGCAAGTCTATTCTATGATTTATCTAAATGCCGACTTGATTGACGCGATTCACAAAGGTGATGCGGTTCGCCGTGACACTTTGCGGCTTTTGTTGTCAGCCTTAAATTACAAAAAAATAGATCTTCAGCATGATTTGAGTGATGAAGAGGTGTTGGTAGTGATTGCCATCGAAGCCAAGAAAAGACGCGAGTCGATAGAAGTTTTTACTAAAAACAATCGCCTTGAGCTTGCCGAGGGGGAAAAAGCAGAATTAGTAGTTTTGGAAGCCTATTTGCCAAAGCAAATGACAGGGGCAGAGATAGAGATAGAGATAGAGAAGATGGATTTACCAAAAGACTTTGGGCAAGCGATGAAGATTGTGGCACCGATATTTAAAGGTCGTGCCGATGGAAAGCTTGTGGCTGAAATTGTCAATGAAAAAATTAAGTAATCCTCCCATTATCGAAAAGACAGTCCATGAGCACGGAATCACAACTCCATACGAAGTAAATGTCTTTTTGGCTACTGAAGCTGAAATGAAAAAAATGTTGGACGGAGAGTACCATGATGTTTTGAGTTTTCCACTAGAATTTGATAAGACTTATCCCGACGGGATAATTAGACTTGGGGATATAGTTATCTGTGATCAAGAGAAAGATATTGAATTTCTAGCCCACCACGCCTGCCTGCATCTTTTGGGTATACACCACAAATAGAACTTTACGAAACTATAGGTCATATGGTATAATCCGCTTATTCAATATGTTTAACGAGTTAATTCAGTTTGTTACTACTCACCCAGCAGAATTCGTTTGCTTGGGATCAGCCGCGGTGTTTATGGGGGGTATTTCTTTTGGTTTTATAAAGATGATGGAGCCTATTGATCGTCGAATCGCGTCGATGGAGAGGTATTTGAAAGAGGCAAAAGAAGATGAGGAAGCTTACGCACGGGCTTCGGCTGCTGGTGTGGTATTGGACCCAAAGGAACAGAGAACGGGGAAAGCTGCAAAACCAATAAATCAACCATCTTCAAAAAAAGAGAAGCCAAAAGAGTTGGAATAAGATTTGGGGATTGTAAGAGAGAAGGAAAGAATATAAATTGATTATTAATGGCATCAACAACTCTTTATCTCAAATACCGCCCGCAAAATATAGAAGAACTGGATTTGAAGTCAGCAAGAGATAGTCTATCTAAGATTTTGAGCTCAAAAACCATTCCCCATGCTTTTCTGTTCTCAGGACCCAGGGGTACTGGCAAGACCTCGGCAGCTCGAATCTTGGCGATGACAGTCAATAAACTCGAATCTATTGATACGCCAGATATTATCGAGATGGATGCCGCATCAAACGGGGGAATAGAAGAGATTAGAACTCTTCGTGAGCAAGTAGGATTGGCACCATTATCTTCGAAATATAAGGTGTATATCATAGATGAGGTTCATATGTTGTCAATTGGAGCAGCCAATGCACTCCTTAAGACTCTGGAAGAGCCTCCATCTCATGTAATATTTGTTCTTTGTACCACAGACCCACAAAAACTTCCCGAGACAGTGGTTTCCCGTTGCACCCGGATCCAGTTTGCAAGGCCTGGCCTTGCAGAGATTATTGCTAAATTAAAAATAGTGGCTAAAGGGGAGAAATATAAAATATCCGATGAAGATCTCTCAATAATTGCCAGTGAAGCCAAGGGAAGCTTTCGTGATGCAATAAAAATCTTGGAGCAGGTAATAGCAACAGGAGTAATACCAAAGACAAATGACTCGGAGGGATTTATAGCTCTTCTTCGAGCCAAAAATACTAAGGCAAGCCTGAAATTTATTGATGACTTGGTCCAAAATGGGGTCAATCTCAGAACATTTATTGAAAAATGCGTAGAAGTCTTGCGGGTGGAATTACTAGAAACTCTAAACAAAGATATTTTGGCAGAAATTGCTGGATTTGAGAAGGCCTATGAGCAGAGCAGAACTACTGCTGTTGCTCAGTTGCCTCTTGAGGTTATGGTGATAAATATTGCTTCTTCTCCTGCTACTGTGCCTTCAACTCCTGTGCCTGTGCCTGATGGTGATGTCCAAATAATCTTAGATAAATGGAACGAGATCTTGAAAGTGGTCAGGCCATTTAATCATTCGGTAGAAGGCTTGTTGCGCTCAACTAAGCCAGTTTCTTTTGACGGGACAAATCTGACCCTCGAGGTCTTTTACAAGTTTCATAAAGACAAGCTTTCTGAAGACAAATGTCGGGCAATAGTCGAAGACAGTGTGGCGACTGTTTTGGAATCTCCAAAAATAGTCTTGAAGCTGGTTCTGGGAAAAGTTCAGCAGAAAGAGGATCTGGCTAAAGTTGCAGAATCTATCTTCAAATAAAAATTCTAAATTCAAAATACTAATAACCAAATAAGCTTCAAACTCTAAATCATAAATTACAAACGTTTGATATTTATTATTTAGGATTTATTTGGATCTTAGAATTTGTAATTTTGAATTTCTATGATAATATACTAAGTATGGGTATAGGAGACATGATGGGAAAACTAGGGGATATGAACAAATTGCGTCAGCAAGCCATGACGATGCAAAAGAATTTGGCTGCTCAGACAATTACAGTTGAGGAAAATGGGGTCAAAGTGGTCATTACTGGTGATCAAAAGATACTCTCAATTGAAATTCAAGGGCTGTCCAATGAAGTCCTAAATGACGTTATCAACAAAGCCATCCGCAAATCTCAGGAGCTCGCTGCCAAAGAACTCATGAACGTTTCTGGAGGTATGGGTGGGTTAATGGGGGGAAATTAAATCTATATATGAGTTCATTGGGTGAAATAATTAATGCGATTCGAGAAAGTGATCATGTCGAATATCCCAAGACGGCTTCGTCAACAAGAAGTAAAGGATTTCGTGCGGGACAAGGAGGCACAACGTCATTAGTTGAAGGATACGGAGTAGGTTTTAGAACACCTAGAAGTTCTCGCGGAGCTTTGAAACAAACGCGCGATGCAGAGGGGAAAACTATATACATTGATCAAGATGGTAATCCAGTAGAGCATCTTTAGCCTCAAAAGGCCTGGCCTTGCAAGGTTATTTCAAAGTTATTCACACAACCAGGCTATGTTTTTAGTTATCCTGTAGTATAATTGGCAAATGTCTGTTGAACAGGAGCTCATTGAAGTATTGGGGCAATTGGCTCCATATAAACAAAGGCATCATTCAGAGGTTGCGAAGGCTCGCAAGTTGCTGATGAAAGAATTTGGTAAAATTAGGAAATGGTTAGATGCAAATAGTTACATAATAACTATTCATGGTTCACTACAATATTGGGATCCACATAATTTAGATGCTGATGTTGCCATTATTTCTAATACAATGTCCCATGAACACATGAAGTATTTGTGGGATTTTGAAAACAAAATAGACGATAAATGGCCTTGGAAAGGGAAGGGAGATTATACTGAAATGGAACTTACGAAGATTAACGAAGAGGGAGAATACGCCGATTTATTACTTTCATTCGTATTAAGTAGTGATCTACTATGGAAAAATCAAGCTTCAGTATTTCAAGAGTATCAAAGAATCGCTCTCAATATCTTTTCATCCGATAATACATTAGCAATAGCTACATTAACGACTCTATACGATACTTTAAAAATAAGAAAAGAAAGAGCGGGTGTTTGATCAATTTTTTAATGTTAAAATTTGGGGGTGAGAATTGCGAGAGCTATAAATAATTTGATTGAAGGATTTGAACGGTTGCCGGGAGTGGGTCCAAAGTCTGCTGCCAGATTGACATATTATTTATTGCATGTACCCCAAATAGAATTGGATAAATTTGCAGACGCAATCCGAAATTTGAAATTAAATACCAAAGAATGCAATATTTGTCACAATGTTTCTGAATTAGACCCTTGTGATATCTGTGACGATGTAAGCCGTGACAAAAATATTATTTGTGTAGTTGAGCAACCACTCGATGTTCTAGCGTTTGAAAGAGGTGGACGATACAAAGGTGTATATCACGTGTTACATGGTGTCATTGATCCGTTACATAATATTGGACCAGATGAAATAAAGATTGATGAATTATTAAATAGGGCACAGGATACAAGTCACAGGACACAGGAGATAATTCTTGCATTAAATCCAAACATGGAAGGAGAGTCCACTTGCATGTATATTAAAAGGCAAATTGCAAATTGCAAATTGCAAATAAAAATTTCTCGTCTTGCACATGGATTACCGACCGGTGCTGATGTGCAGTATGCAGATGAAACTACATTGACACATGCACTGAATAATCGGAGAGAATTCTAGATTTGACACATATCCAATATATGGCTATAATCAGCCATATTATGAACAAAAAAGCCCTCAAAATCTTACTGATTTCAAACAACCTCTGGAGCCTGGCTGAGGGTATGTTTGGACCCTTATTTGCCCTGTTTGCCAACCGCTTGGGAGGCAGTATTTTGGACATTACTTGGGCCTGGGCGGGATATCTTATAGTAAGAGGATTGGCTTCAATTATCGCTGGTAAAGTATCTGATCGATGGATAAGTAAAGAAACCCTGATGGTCACGGGTTTTGGACTAAACGCACTCTTGACATTCGGATATCTTTCGGTAAACAGTAGCTTGGGCTTATTTATAGTTGAGTCGGGACTGGGCTTGGCTGCTGCCTTGGCATTGCCCACATGGTCTTCACTCTTTGCCAAATATTCAGGTCGGACTAAAAATGGATGGGCTTGGGGTTTGCGGGCTGGTCTTGATGACTTTGTGACCGCTGTGGGTATTGTGCTTGGAGGATTGGTCGTATCGTTATTTAACTTTACGGGATTATTTGTAATCATGGGCACGATCCAGTTGTGTGCTACCATTTATCAAGCTAAAATACTTTATTATGGCAAGAGCACAAAAAATAATAAGAAAATCGCTCGAAGGCTTAGAGTTGCTTGGTAAGACAGCTGTCCAGCAAGTCACGGGCACAGGAGATTATGATACGACACCTAAAGAAGATAAGATTTTGCCTCCCGAGGAAAAGCAAAAAATAAAATCCCAAGAAGCCCAGATGTTGGCCCAACTCAATCAGCAAATAGAAGCTATCCGCAAAAAAAGAGAAGTCAAACCACAGGAGGAAGAACAGAAAAAAGTAATCAAAAAACAGGAGGAAAAGAAAAAGAAAGAGGACAAGTGGGCAGCCCTTAAAGCCATGATCAAGGCTAACCAAGGAAGTAAGGAAGGTAGTATTAGAGCCAGTGGTTGACAATACGTACGTTATGTCGTACGATATAAATATGAATACTATTTCATTACCACAAACAATGTCTGTAAGTGATGCCAGAATAAATCTTTATGATTTGATCTCTGATGTCTCAAACAAACTTCGCCGTTTTGTCATTACTCACAAGGGTCAGCCCAAGGCAATTGTCATGCCAATTGAAGATGTAGAAGCTTGGGAGGAAACATTGGATATTTTATCTAACAAAAAATTGATGAAGGATATCCGCCAGGGAAATGCAGATTTTAAAGCAGGTCGGGGAATACCTCTCGAAGTAGTTATGAAGTCCATGGGAATATGAATCTTGAGTTGTCAAAGATAGCTGAAAAACAGTTTAGAGCCTTGCCAAAATCTGAAGCAAAGAAAGTGTCTCGAAAGTTAATTTTGCTTAAAGAAACTCCGTTTACCGGCAAGAAGTTACAAGGCGAATTAGCCAATCAATATTCACTAAGAGCTTGGCCGTATAGAATAATTTATAAAGTAATCGACTCGCAGAAATTAATTTGGGTTGACATTATTGAACATCGTCAAGGGGTCTATAAATAAATGCTATACTATGAATATGTCGGATAAAAATAAAAAACCCCTTCCCAAACCCAGTGATTTCAAGAATCTTCCCCAGAATCAGTGGAGAAACTCCCAGAATTTGGTGACAAAGTTTCAAGTCCCCAAGTCCGGGCGCGATTTTACTAGCATGAGACGCGGGAGCCGCTAAAGTGCTATAATATATCTATGAATAATATTTTTAGTTCTTGTCAAAGTTGGCCGAAGTAATCCCTATTGGGACTACTTTGGTCGTTATTATCCCGCGAGAGCGGGATTTTTAGTGCATAATTTTATGAAAATAATTACAAAATTTTATTTTGACAAAGCCAAATATTTGGTTGGTGATTATTTGGGTAACGAAGTCTTTCTGAAAGTCGACTATAAAAATGGTAAGTTTAGATTGTCAGAAGAATTACCAGAGCCACAAAATACTCAAGTAATTATATATGCTCAAGATATGATCAAGCGAAAACATGGGTTTAATTTTTCTGATAATATTAAGATATGAAACTTTACAATACAGCATCTAAACAACTAGAAGAGTTTATACCAATAAAAAAGCGCAGGGTTGGGATTTATTCTTGCGGACCGACGGTCTATTGGAACCAGCACATCGGTCATATGTACGCCTATGTACAGTGGGATAGTCTGGTTCGCTTACTTCGCTACAACGGATATGATGTCAATTGGGTCATGAATATTACCGACGTAGGTCATTTGGTCTCAGACGAAGACGAAGGTGAAGATAAGATGGAAAAGGGAGCCAAGAGGGAAGGTGTAAGTGTGGAGAGTATTGCCCAGAAATATACTGATCAATTTACCGAAAGCCTAGATAAATTAAATATTAAGCGGCCGGACATATTATGTCCTGCGACAAAACACATAACCGAAATTATTGAATTAATTCAAAAAATTGAGAAGAATGGCTTTGCCTACAAAACGAAAACAGGATTAGTCTTTGACACCGGTAAGTTTCCGGCTTACGCACAATTTGCAAATCTCAATTTGAAAGAGCAAGATGCGGGATCCAGAGTGACAGTCGACCCCGAAAAGAAAAACCCTTGGGATTTCTTGCTCTGGGTGACCAATCAACCTAATCATATTATGCAGTGGGACAGTCCGTGGGGTAGGGGATTTCCGGGGTGGCACATAGAATGTACTGCAATGTCTGTCAAATATTTGGGCGAAAAGTTTGATATTCATACTGGTGGCCGTGAGCATATCCCGGTTCATCATACAAATGAAATTGCCCAAGCCTACGGGGCTTTTCGCCATCAGACTGCTAGTTTCTGGTTGCACAATGATTGGCTGATATTTGAAGGAGAAAAAATTAGTAAGAGCCTGGGAAACAATATATTGGTTACAGATTTGATTGAAAAAGGTTTTTCACCACTTGCGCTGCGTTATCTTATTTTGACATCACACTATAGAAAAGGCATGAATTTTACCTGGAGTAGTATTGCTGGGGCACAGACGGCGTATGACAAACTCAAGGAGTTTGTAAAAAAGTGCTCAGTGCTCAGTGCTCAGGGAAGAACAACTTTGAGTAAAGAAAAACTAAAAAAGATTGACGGGTTTAGAGAAAAGTTTTTGGAAAGTGTCAATAATGACATGAATTTTGCCATGGGCTTGGCTGTAGTTTGGGAAATGATCAAGAGTAATATTCCAGACATGGACAAACTGGAATTATTGTTGGACTGGGATCAGATATTGGGTCTCGATTTGGCAAACGTATCGATAGTGGAAATTCCCGAACAAATAAAACAATTGGCCACCATCCGCGAAAATCTCCGACGTGAAGGAAAGTTTGTGGAAGCCGATGAGTTGCGTATGGAAATTGAGCAAAAGGGTTATTTTGTCAAAGATACTGCCAATGGAACAGTCATCAGCCATTAGATTGACAAAAGGTAAGTGACATGCTTTAATAGTATTAACATGACGTATTCTACATTAACAACCCAATATCAAATTACTTTGCCTTCTGTGGTGCGTAAGGGGTTGGACGCTAAACCCGGTGACAGAATTATGTTTTTTGAATCAGCTGAGTCCGGAACAGGATTCTTTGTGGCCAAAATACCTGATTTTTTCTCTCAAGGGGGATCTTTGTCAAAATACAAGAAAAATTTCAAAGGGACTTACAATAGAGGAGACGTTTGGGTAGGATCCTATTTAGATAGAAATTCATGAGTGACACGGTAATAATAGATACTAACATTATATTGAGATATTTCCTTGATAATAATCTCGTCCTGGAAAAGCTTGTCAAATCCGGTAGAACTTTATTTATAACATTCCCAATAATATTTGAAGTGGTTTATGTTATGGAAAGATTCTACAAAATTCACAGAGAACAGATCTATGAAAAATTGATGTCCCTGATAACCCGGGCAGAAGTCGAGTTGGAAGACAAAATGAGTATATCTACACTAAACAAATATCGCGCATTCAAATCTCTGAGTATTGCTGATGCATATCTTGCCGAACTATCAAAATATACTGGGTATGAATTGATTACCTTTGATAAAAAATTAAAGAAAAACGTATGAAATGGATATTAATTATTAATCTAATTTTGTTGAACCTTGGTCTTGGCTGGCTATTTTATAAATCACTCAATCAAACAGTTCTAAATGTCCTGCCAGTCGTAAAAACTGAATATATTGATAAGTGCGGAAGCGAATGTCAAAAATACATTGACGCAAAAATAGTTTTTCCCAATCCATCTCCATCAACTATTACCAAAACAGTTTATCAAACAATCCCAAAAACTAAAACCAAGAGTATAGTTTATGTCCCAATATCGGGATCGGGGAGTACGACAGCCAATGATTGGACGTCGATATCGGGCACTGACTTTTATTTGGATAAAGCCGATTACAAAGGACTGCAAGAAATATCGTTTGAGGGAAACTTAAAATTGTTTAATGGCAACGGCATTGCCTACATGCGATTATTCGATGTTACCCATGGCATAGCGGTGCAAAGTAGTGATGCACAGACTTCAAGCCAAACTTCTACTCCAGTAAATTCGGGGGCTATCAATCTCTGGTCTGGTAAAAATCTCTACCGCGTCCAACTAAAAACTCTCACTGCTGACACGGCCGTATTTGACGGTGGCAAATTAAAAATCACTGTGTTAAACTAGTTCGCATGGCTATTAAAACAAAGAAAGTAGTGAGAATAATCAAGAAAGTAGTAGTGCCAGTAGTGGAAGAGCAAACCGTCATTCGTAGTCATACAATGGGCATGCGATTGGCATTCATTGCAGTTGCCTGCGTTTTAGCGTTAGTTGGTTTTTGGTATAAGACTAAGTCTTGGCCCGTGATCGCAGTTGTCAACTATATGCCAATTACCAGATTTGAATTGGACCAGCTAATGTATAGCAAAGTCGGAAAAGAGGCTCTAGACGCTCTGATTACCCAAAAGCTTGTGGATCAAGAGTTAAAAAATAATAAAATGACAGTCACTTCAACGGAAATTGATGCCAGACTGGAAGAAATAAAAACTCAGCTTGGTACTCCGGAAAACTTTAATCAGATCTTGGAACTCCAAGGTGTCACCCAGGCCCAGCTTCGCGAACAAATTGATTACCAACTGAAATTGGAAAAATTGGTCCCAGTCTCTACCGATTCAGCCAAGATGCAGGCTGACATTTCAGCTACACTTTCCGGTCTTCGCAGCAAAGCCAAAATCTGGGTGGTAAAATAAATAAGTGAGGAAAATTCTTCCCAATATACTAGTTTTCATAATTGTGTTTGGAATGTTGGCTGGTTTGTTTTGGATAGGACTCTTTGGCGGAACTCAAGAGAGGTTTACTGATCTCTTATTTTTACCAAGAAGCGTAAATCAGGATATTGTCATCATCGCCATTGATGACAAATCCATAAATAAAATAGGTAGGTGGCCATGGAACCGCAAAATGCATGCTGAGCTTCTGGAAAAATTATCTTTACAAAAACCAATAGCAATAGGTTATGACGTAGCATTTCCCGAAGCCAGTAATCCGGAAAGTGACCAGGCTCTCAATAGTGCATTTTCAAAACACAATATTATCTTGCCTGTCGAGCAGGTCGATACAGGACTGCAAAAACCCTATGAACTATTTCAGACAAAGACAGGACTTGTAAATGTCGTAGTTGATCACGACGGTATTGTCCGCAGGATTCCAAGTGATAGTTTTGCCAGTAAGATAATAAATAAGAAAGCGGAAATAAGCGATAATTATTTGAGAATCAATTATTCCGGAAAACCGGGTAGTTTTACGACATATTCTTTTATCGATGTCCTGGACAGCAAAATTCCCTTGGAGAATTTTGCCAATAAATATGTCTTGGTAGGCGCAACAGCTGTCGATCTTCACGACAGTCAAGTTACCCCAGTTTCCGCAGGCCGCGAGATGGCCGGAGTGGAGATACATGCCAATGCTATGGCAACTATACTAGAAAATAAATACTTAGTTTCTGAATCTCGTCTATTTACACTTTTAACCCTTTTTACTTTTACACTTTTGGCTGTAGCAACAGCGAGTTGGCCCATAGCCTGGTTGTGGTTAATAATATTTATCATCTATTCATTTGTGTCATTTGATCTTGGAATAATCCGTAATTTGATCTATACACCCCTTGCTATAATTTTGGTCAACATCATAAGTCTTATTATTAGATATTTATCTGAAAGATCGCAAAAGGAATATATCAGAAAAGCTTTCTCTTATTATCTTTCCGATTCTGTACTCAAGGAGATTCTCAAAGATCCATCAAAACTAAAATTGGGTGGGGAGCGCAAAGAAATAACGGTCTTGTTTACCGATATTGCAGGATTTACCAGCATTTCTGAAAAGATGGATCCGGTAGATCTAGCAAAACTATTAAACGATTATTTGACCAGAATGACAAAAATTGTTTTTGCAAACGCAGGAGTGCTCGATAAATATATTGGGGATGCGGTCATGGCTTTTTGGAATGCGCCTATCGCCAATCCCGATCATGCATATCTAGCCTGTAAGACTGCCCTGGAAATGCAAAATCAAACTGGAGAATTTGGAATGAGAATAGGGATTAATACGGGGGATATGGTGGTCGGTAACATGGGATCGCAAATGCGTTTTGATTATAGTTTGTTGGGTGACAACGTCAATTTGGGTTCCCGGCTTGAAGGCATAAATAAAGAATATGGAACTAAAATATTAATCTCCCAATCCACTCAATCTCTAATCTCTAATAAACTTGTCACTAGATTTATCGACACAGTGGCTGTCAAAGGCAAAGAGAAGGGGGTAAGAATATATGAGTTACGTGAGACTCCTGCGCCAGCAGAATTTTCTATTGCCCGAGATTTGTATGAAAAAGGGGAGTTTGCAAAAGCTGCCAAAATATTTGAAAAAATAATTGACGATCCTCCAGCCAAAGTATTTCTAGCGCGCTGTCAAGAATTTATCAAAATCCCACCTCCGAGGTGGGACGAAATCTATCATGCAAAAGATAAATGACAGTGATAAAATAATTTTATGTTTTGGCAGTTGATAGGATTTTCGGTTTTGGGAAGTATAGGAGGATTGGTGGGGGGGGTACTCTTGCTGTTGCGCAAAAAACCGTTTAGTCATGGTCAATCACTGTTGATGGTCTCTTTTGCTGCTGGAGTCATGTTGGCTACGGCATTTTTGGATATTCTACCCGAAGCGGGGCTTCCTAATTGGGCAGCGATACTCTCCGGAATAATATTTCTTTTTTTATTGGAAAAATCTCTCATTTGGTATCA
>JAUXUE010000061.1 GCA_030681075.1 Candidatus Amesbacteria bacterium
GGCATGGAGAATTTGGGAAGCCAGATTTCCTATGGGGATTCCAGCCAACCTATGGCTTCTCAATGGCAATGGCATTAGATTTAAGGGAGCCTTTTTCCAATGGATTTTTGGAGAACGCATTGGACATCTAATCTTGGGATCTTGGGGTATATTTCCACTATTGGAGGGTATTCAAAAAATCAATTTATACTGGTTTTCTTGGATACTTGGGGCATTGTTATATTTATTTACTTTTGCGACGGGCAATGTCCATCATGATTATTATCAAATCCCCATTATTCCCATAATTTCTATTCTGTTGGCATTGGGTGTAGCCAAGGCAAATACAATTTATAAAAAAATATTAATGTTAATCTGTGTATTGTTTATGTTTGCTTTTTCTTGGTATGAAGTCCGGGGACGCTACCAGATAAATCATTATTCTATAGTCAATGCTGGCAGAGCAGTAGACAGGCTTACTCCCAAAGATGCTATAGTCCTGGCTCCTTACAATGGCGATACCGCTTTTCTCTATCAGACAAACAGGCGGGGATTTCCTTTTGTCTACTTTCCGGTCAAAGATTTTATTGACAACTACGGTGTGACTTATTATGTTTCGGTCAATTATGATTCACTCACTCGCGAAGTGATGAGTAAATACACAGTAGTCGAGCAAAATCCGGATTTTGTAATTGTAAAATTAGTGGAACCAAAGCGCCTATGAAAATTCTGATGCTTACGCCATATCTCCCATATCCTCCGTCAATTGGCGGGCAACTTCGTTCATATCATTTGATCAAACGGCTCTCAAAAAACCATGAAATAACTTTGGTTTGCTTTACGCGTGATTACAATAGTGCCGAACAAATAAATCATATGAAACAATATTGTAAAGATGTGATTATTTTTCAGCGAGATAAGACTTGGACTTTGCCAAATATACTACGGACAGGTTTTTCCTGGTATCCATTTTTGGTCATGATCTATTATTCACCAGAAATAAAAGACAAACTGCAGGAAATTATTGATAATGGAAATTTTGATCTTATCCATGCTGAAACTTTTTATGTCTTGCCATTTTTACCAAAGACCGAATTACCTACAGTACTCGTTGAGCAGACTATAATGTCTCGGGTATTTAGGCATTATGTGGATCATGAGGCCAAGTGGTGGCTATGGCCATTTTTATTAATTGATGTAGCCAAAATAAGCTATTGGGAAAAATATTATTGGCAGAGAGCTGACTCTCTTATTGCTGTTTCCGACGAAGATGCAGCCATTATGAAGCAAAGAACATTTAGAACAGATGTAAAAGTAGTGCCCAATGGGGTGGGAGAGGATTTTGATTTGATCAAACCAATTCTGCATTACAACCACAAAATTCTTTATCAGGGAAATTATAAATGGATGCAAAATTGGGAGGCTGCCCATATTTTAGCGACTAAAACATTTCCGATTATCAAGAAAGCTATTCCTGATGCCCAACTTATCATCAATGGTCAATTTCCAACGCATGATTTAAAAAAATTGGCAAGCCGAGACATATTGATTCAAGAACATGCCGATGCGGATAGTAACGCGGTGGTGAAAGCGTACTCCGGTGCCGGTATTTTGGTGGCGCCAATCTATGGACCTGGCGGTACGCGTTTAAAAATATTGGCAGCGATGAAATCTATGCTACCGGTTGTAACCACACCTTTGGGTGCCGAGGGTTATGGAGCCGTGGATGGAGAGTCGATCGTGGTAGGAAAAACGCCCGAAGACATCGCCCATAAAACTATAAACGTCTTAAAAGACAAAAAGCTCTATACCAAAATTGCCAAGTCAGCGAGAATAATAGCAGATAAACATTTCTCTTGGGATCCAATTGCCAAAAAGTTGGAATCAATATATGAAGAAATTATTAAAAAATAAGTTAACTATAGTCACTGTTAATTATAATTCAGTTGAGTTTACAAAAGCTCTCGTAAACTCCATTCACAAATCCAAAGTAGATTTTGGAATAAAAATTATAGTCGTCGAAAATTCCAAAGAAGATTTATCTAATATTTCTGGGATAATTTATTTAAAGAATAAGGGTAACTTAGGTTTCTCTCATGGAAACAACTTGGGATTAACTAAAGCCGAAGGTAAGTATGTTTGGTTTTTGAATCCCGATACCACAGTTGATCCAGACAAAATTTCCTACAGGATTAGATATATGGACACACATCCGGATGTGGGTATGGCTACACCAAAATTGATTCTACCAAACGGGTTGTTGGATAAAAATTGCCGGCGCCAGTTTCCAACACTTGGCAACTCACTTAAACATTTTCTAAAAATCGGTAATGGATATTATATCGGTGGAGATATTGATGTGGAAACCGAAGTGGATGTGGTTATGGGATCTTGTCTTTTGGTCAGAAGAGAATTAGGAGACAAAATAAATTGGTGGGATGAGGATTATTTTATGTATGGAGAGGATATTGAATTTTGTTGGCAAATCAAAAACCTTGGTTACAAAATTATGTATGTTCCCCAAGTAACTGTCCATCATCATCATGGAGCAAGTTCTGGTTTAAAAAAGACAAGTCAAAAGCTAACAACTGCCAATAGAGAAACAAAAATAAGATCAATAAAGGCGACAATTGGTGCAATGAGGATCTTTTATAAAAAACATTATGAAAAAGAAAATATATTTATAACAAATTGGTTAGTTTATGTAGGCATGTGGGTATTGGAAAAGGTTAGATTGATTACATTAAGCGCATGAAAAAGATTGTAATTGATGCCAGATTCTGGGGTATTAAGCATACCGGCATTGGCCGATATGTGGAAGAGCTCATTGATAATTTGCCCCATGATGTAATCCTAATTGTCCACCCAGATCAAGAATTTGAACCTAAACTAAAATCTTACAAAAAATATTACGCCAGATATCATCCCTATTCATATTTATCACAGCTTGAAATGCTGTGGTTACTTCTTAAAATAAATCCAGATCTATTACACATTCCCCATTTTACAATTCCAGTTTTGTGGCCAGGAAAATTGATCGTGACTATTCATGATTTAATAAAGCATATTTCTAAAGGGCCAGCGACAACTACTCGACATCCATTTATATATTGGGCTAAGTATTGGCAATATTTATTTATAGTTTGGTTTGCTGTGCACAGAGCTTCCCATATTATTGTCCCAGCACAATATTGGAAAGATATTTTAATTGAAAAATATAAGTTAAATTCCAATACAGTTTCTGTAACCTATGAAGGCGTATCAGATAGTCTATACCGGTAATCTCTATCCACACAAAAATATTGGAGTCTTAATAAGTGCCGTCGAAAGACTGCAAATTAAGCTCAAGGTTATCTGTGCCAGAAGTGTCTTTGAGAAACGACTTCCCAAATCCGAATATGTGGAATTTTTAGGCCGACTTTCAGACGAGGAAATGGTAAAAGTCTACAAAAATTCACAGGCTTTTGTCTTTCCATCACTTATCGAAGGTTTTGGCTTGCCGGGACTAGAGGCCATGGCTGTGGGATTGCCAGTAATTGCTGCTCGTGCATCGTGTCTTCCGGAAATATATGGTAATGCGGTTCTTTACTTTGATCCGTACGATGTCGACGATTTGGTTTCAAAAATAAATTCTGTATTAACGGATGAAAAATTAAAAAAAGAATTGATTAAAAATGGACTTACTCAGGTTAAAAAATATTCTTGGGCCAAAATGGCCAAGCAAACATGGGAGATTTACCAAAACGCGTTGCGATAGTCTATGACTGGGTGGTGAAGTGGGGAGGGGCGGAACGAGTTCTGTTGACTTTGCACGAAATGTTTCCCGATGCCCCTTTATATACATCAGTATATGAACCGCGCTCAGCGGGGTGGGCCAAGGTTTTCCCAAAAATATATGCACCAAAAGTAGTTCTGAATCACAAGCTATTTGCTTGGCTGCTGCCGATAATATTTGAATCCTACAGTTTTGATGATTATGATTTGGTAATTTCAGTGACATCATTTGCAGCTAAAGGAATAATAACTAAACCTGGGACTCGTCACATTTGTTATTGTCTGACACCCACTAGATTTCTCTGGAGCCATGTCGACCATTACAAAACAAATCTTCTAGGACCTGTCTTTAATTATTTAAAGTATTGGGACAAACAGGCTTCAAGTCGTCCGGATAAATTGATTGCTATATCAAAGACAGTTCAGGATCGGATTAAAAACTATTATCATAAAGATTCGGAAATTATTTATCCCCCGGTAGACACAGATTATTTTGTTCCGTCCGAAAACCCAAGAGTAGATTACTTTCTCTTGGTAGGAAGAATGGAATCTTATAAAAATAGTAAAAAGATTATAGAAATATTTAATCAAACGAACGAAAGATTAATAGTTGTTGGCAGTGGATCACAAAATTTAATATTAAAAACTTTAGCCGGAAAAAATATTTTGTTTGTGGGACAAGCCACAGATGAGAAGCTAAGAGAATACTACCAACATTGCAAAGCGGTGATCTTTTGGCATGAAGAAGATTTTGGGATTGTTCCCGTGGAAGCCATGAGCTGTGGCAAGCCAGTTATTGGTTTAAACATAGGTGGAGTTTCAGAAACGGTTATAAATAACAAAACCGGTATTTTAATTTCGGATGAGTCACAAGAACTAATTAATGCGATCAAAAACTTTGATTCACGAAAATTTGACCCTAAAGTAATAAGAGATAGAGCCTTAGAGTATTCAAAAGCCAACTTTATTGGTAAACTAATAAAACTATGCAATATAGTGATCTAAAAAGATTGATGGATATGTTTTACGCCATTGTCTTGGGAATTGTCTTTGGACCGATTTGTATTGTGACGGCAATCGCAATCAAGCTGGAAACTCCAGATGGACCAATATTTGCAGACATACCAAAGCGAGTCGGTAAAGACGGCAAATTGTTTACGATCTATAAGTTTCGTTCGATGATACCAGATGCCCACATATTACTAAAGACCGATCCCCAATTTAAAAAATTATATGAAGAGTATAAAAAAAGCAGTTTTAAACTTTACGATGATCCGAGAGTGACAGGTGTGGGTAAAATTATACGAAAATTTTCAATTGACGAAGTGCCGCAAATATTTAATATATTTAGAGGTGAGATGAGTTTAATTGGTCCCCGTCCGTACTTTGCAGACGAACTTGAAGATCAACAAAAGAAATATCCCCATACAAAACAGCTGGTAAAAATGGCTTTGTCTGTCAGACCGGGGATTACAGGTCAATGGCAAGTATCAGGAAGAAGTGAAATAAACTTTGATAAACGCATTGATATGGATGCCCACTATGCTGAGAACATGAACTTATGGTATGATTTAAAAATCCTGCTCAAAACTCCATTTGTAATGTTATCTGGAAAGGGAGCAGTCTAAAAATATGGAACCAGAAATTGTACATCCGATAGATATGATAGCTGATACACCAGTCAAGAAAAATATAATCTTGAAAATAATTACTTGGATTTCGCTTGGTATTGTAGGGATTGCTGTAGTCTTATTGGTATTTGCAGGAATTGTATATAGCATGGTCCAGGGTCCGGCAAAAGCAATAATGGTCAGGGTAAACAATTTGCAAAAAATTGGAGGAGCTACAGGTGAAGTGACAAAATCTCAGGATCTAAAAGCCTTTAAAGAACTGGCTACCAAAGTTCAAGCCGAAGTAACCGGAATTGATTTGGAATTAAAGAAGCTGGTCTGGGCAAAAAATATACCAGTGGCGGGTAATTATTACAAGGATGGAGAGGCAGGTATTGCCGCTGCAACTGCAGTCATAGATGCTGGAATAATAGCCATTGATGGTGTTGCCCCTTATGCAGATGTAATAGGTCTAAAAGGCTTAGCGACGACGGGGGACGGTGCCAAGACTGCTGCAGATAGAATTAGCTTCATTGTCGAGACCCTGGACAAGCTGAAGCCCCAGCTAACTCAAATTGGTGAAAAGTTAGCAATAGCCAAATCAAATATAGATAAAATAGATCCCACCAGATATCCACTGGAATACAAAGGTATTCAGATACGATCCCAAATAAGCGCGGGGATAAATTTGTTGGATCAAGCCTCGACTCTGGTCAACGATGCCAAGCCAATGCTTGAGGCTGCCCCGTATTTACTCGGTAAAGACAAACCCAGAAAATATTTATTGCTGTTTCAAAACGAAGCAGAACTCCGGCCCACTGGCGGATTTTTGACAGGATACGCAGTTGTTGAAGTGAACAAAGGTAAAATAACGACTGTCCAATCGGACGATATTTACAAGCTCGACGAGAAGTTTCCCAAACGGATACCAGCGCCAGATCCAATCCGAAAATATCATCCCAATGTACCCTATTGGTATCTCCGTGATCAAAATTTGTCACCTGACTTCAGATCTTCTATGGATACATTTATGAAAAATTATGCGCTAACCGATTCACCCAAAGTCGATGGTGTAATTGCAGTTACCACCAAAGTCTTGGTCGATTTGCTGAAAGTTACAGGTAAAATCGGTGTCCCAGGATTTGGTAATTTTTCTGCCGAGGATGATCCCAGATGCAATTGTCCATCGGCTTTTTATGAACTCCAGCTTTTAGCAGGTTCTGAGGAGTCTGTGGTCTGGGATTCGGTATCGGGCAAAATCGTCAAGGCTCCAGCAAATTATGGTAACCGCAAAATGTTTTTGGGTCCTGTCATGTATTCGGTACTTGCCAATGTCATGGCTCAACCCAAAGCCAAATTCCCCGAATTGTTCAACACTATTCTCTCGGTAATAGCCGAAAAGCAAATAATGATGTATTTTTATGATGAAAATACCCAATCGGCAATTGAAGCCTTTAATATGGCCGGGCGTGTCAGAACAGTACCTGACGACCAGGATTACCTAATGGTAGTGGACACAAACTTTTCCGGAGGAAAGACTAATATCTGGGTTCGCTATGAAGCCTCCCAAAATATTGAAGTATCATCGGATGGAACAGTAACCAAGACTCTAACTTTAAATTATACAAATCCCCAAGAGGGCTCTGTCAAAATTGAAAGTGGACGTAGGTTAAACGGTCTTTTCCGAGATTGGGTCAGGGTCTATGTGCCCAAAGGCAGTGAGTTAATAGAGTCCAAGGGATTCGAGACTGGGGAAGCCTCGGGGGAAGATTTGGGAAAGACAGTCTTTGAAGGTTTCTTTACTCTAGCTCCTCTCAATGTCAAGTCAATAACTCTTAAATATAAACTGCCGTTTAAACTAAAGTCCCCTTACAAAATGTTAGTCCAAAAGCAGGGTGGAGCCAAGGATTTTATCTATAAAACAAAGATTAATGGCAAGAATCTACCAGAGTTTATACTAAATAAAGATACTGAAAATGCGTTCGTATACTGATGAAGGGATAGTCATCAAAAGGCACAATTTTGGTGAGGCAGACAAAATAATTACTCTTTATACTAAGTCTCTGGGAAAAATTACCCTTATGGCACGAGGTATCCGTAAATTAATTTCCAAACGGGCAGGCTCTCTGGATCTATTTAATCAAATCAAGTTTCATGCAGTGTCGGGTAGGGGAGAAATGGATACCTTGACTGAAATACAACTTCTGACTGATTTTTCGGGCTGGAAAAAGCATTTGGGACGGGTAAATATTGCCTACCAGCTCTGTGAATTGATAGATAAACTGACAGCCGACCGCCAACCCCATCCGGAAATTTATAATATTCTCTCTCTATCTCTATCTCAAATCTCCAGTCTCGGCACTGATTGGGAATTAAAAATTAAAAATTTAAAATTAAAA
>JAUXUE010000064.1 GCA_030681075.1 Candidatus Amesbacteria bacterium
CCTGGAATATCTTCGGTTATATAACCATCTGTATTTTTTTTGTATTCTCCTTTTTCATCTTTGACTAATTGTTTACCGTCTTGTTTTAGGGTTTGGACATAGGCTTCCCATTGACGTTTGGCGACCTCGTCGGCTATTTGCTGGGGAGAAAGATCGAGAAAGCTTTGGGGAAGCTGAAACAAACCATTTCCCTGGCCGTCGCATTTGTTTGGACCTTTCCAAGAGCCGCTTTCACAAGTATAAAAACAGCCGTTACCAGAATTCCGGTGTTCCGATCCGTTATCCGCCCATCCATCACATTGGCCAATCCCTTTGATATTATTTTTTTGTTGTTCTGTAACTTCTTTGCTTTTTAATGCCGCATCGATTGCAATGGCATCATTTCGTTGTTTTTCGAGTAGTGCTTTTGTGGCGGCTTCTGCATCACTAGATCTCTTAGCCGCTTCTTGAGATTGGCGTAAAATTTCATCATCGTTTGGACCGTTTCCCACATAATTTTCTGTATCTTGGTGATAGCTGGGATTGGGGTCACCACCTTCGTAACATCCATGAGTACAAGCACCTTGCTCAGTATATTGGTTACAGACACCATCCCCGCCGTTGTAGCCTGCGCAATTATGACTAGCCCCCACTACGCCTAGGCTTCGTGGGGCAAGTAGTATTAATGCTATTAAAACAGGCAGGAATTTGCGCATATTAGAACTTGAGAGTTAAAGCCACGGCAGTGGGGAAGCTAACGCTTAGAGATTCATCGTACGAAAAAAGCAATTCTTTGTATGTTCTAAGGTCTTCATCATCCACAAACACGCTATAGCCCACGAGCTTATCTTGCTCACTTACAAAATCAACCAAGCCTACGGCGCGATATGAACCCAATTCTTTGTTTAGCCAGAGCCTAACAAGCTTGGAATACGGCAGGTTTTCTATACGGGTAAAGACAAAAGTCTTTTTAATCTTCTCATCGTATTTGAGGAAAGCTACACCTTTGAGATTGAATTCGGGGATATCAATGTTTTGGATTTCGGAAGAGTCGTTGTAGAGAGCGAGTAAATTGTGAAATAGTTTTTTGGTCTGATAAGCGTTTGGATCAGTCTGAAACTCGGTGACTGCAGGTTGGCTTCTAAAAATATTTAGATTAGTGGTAAATCCGGTCCAAGCTTTGGTAAATATATCTTGCTTTTGGTTGACCAAAGTGAGGCCCACTACCAGACCAACGACTAACAACAAAATGCTGACGACTTTTATTTTTGAAGGCATTATTAAAATTATCTGTCGCGCGCGGCCTCAATGCAAGTAGGAGATTATGGGTTTAGTTTTACGGCAGGACTCATCGTTGATTTTAATATCACTTTTTTGATTCGGCCAGCAGGTAAGACTGCCATGACTGCTGATATGTTTTGAGACAGTTGATCATCGGTCATAGCCATTTTACCAACGACCAAATGCACAGCCGGTCCGTCTTTGTCGGTTTTGAGTTTCATGGTGGTGTCCGAAGACAGTCTCTTGATTGCCAGATCGACATTTTCGGTGACAGTTCCGTTTTTGGGATTGGGCATGAGCCCTTTGGGACCCAAAACCTTGGCATATTTGACGAGCTTGCCCATCTGGGCAGGAGTTGCGACCAAAATATCAAAATCAAATTTTCCTTGAGCAATTGCTTCAATCACTTCGTCACTTACTTCCACGATTTTTTTAGCCTTACCAGGCAATTTGTGTGGCAGTTCGATATCTTTTGACCAATTCCTGTCAGCAAGCGTAATATGCATTTCGACACTGCCTCCAAACTTAGCCAACGATATCTTCCTAATTAGATTGATACCTTCTGAAATAGAATGACCGATCTCAACGGGAACCAATTTTTTAAATTCTATATATTTTTTTGATCGTGTCTTTGCCGCTTTTATTCTTTTTACTTTTACTTCTGTGACTGTGACTGTCTCCTGTGACTTATTATCTGTGACTTTGCCGTCACGCAACTTCTTCTGTTCTTTTTGGACAGCTTTCTTCTCCTTCAAAGCGGATTCATTTTCTGTTCCTAGTATTGATACTTTCTTTTTACCCATATTTTAAAAAATTTTCAATTTACAATTTAACAATTTACAATAAATTTACAATTATACAATTTTCAAACAATGATCACTGAAGCATTGAAAATTCAATGAAAATTGAAAACTGAAAATTGTAAATTATGCACTGATTATACCTGAAGTTATGTTATTGTAAAAGAGTGAGTAATTTTAACCCTAAATACAAGCTCTATTATCAAGGCGAGTGGGATGAGAGTTTGTTTGCAAAATGTATGACTATCGTTGGCAGCAGGCGGATGACCGATTATGGCAGAAGGGTAATTGAGAAAATTGTACCCCAATTGGTCCAAGCTGGTTGGACAATAGTCTCTGGATTTATGTATGGAGTCGACCGTGCGGTACACGAAGCAACTCTAGCCTGTGGTGGGCGGACGATTGCAGTCTTGGGATGGGGTGTTAATTGGCAGAAGCTAGATGATAGAGAATTGAAGTTGGAAGAAGAAATTGTTAATAGTGGGGGATTACTTGTTTCGTTGTGGGAGGAACAAGTTCCGACTCTTTGGACTTTTCCAGCAAGAGATCGGGTAATGGCTGCTATTGGGCACGAATTAATTGTGATTGAGGCAGGAGTAAAATCGGGGAGTCTGATTACTGCCGAGATGGCCTACAAACTCAAAAAACCCATCTGGGCAGTGCCGGGACCAATTACTTCGTCGGTTTCACTCGGTACTAACCAACTTATAGCCGATGGTAAGGCAAAGATATACCAGTATCACCCCCTTGGTCCCCCTCTTAAATTAAGAGGGGGAAACCCGCAGGAGGGGGAGATACTCGATTTAATTTCCGATCAAGGTCTTGATGTCTCGGAAATTGCCAGAAGACTAGGACGCCCGGCCTCCGACATCGGCTCAGAATTGACAATGCTTATGTTGAGAGGGGATGTGGAGGAGAGAGAAGGAAAGTATTTTGTGGTAAAGTAAAAAGAATGTTGGTGAAAATTAAGTCGGTTGCAAATGTGGGCTTGGAAACGACAGCTATAGAAGTAGAGGTGGATGTTGCATCACAGGGTTTTCCTGGATTTAATATTGTGGGACTTGCCAGCAAAGCGGTAGAAGAAGCTCGGGAACGGGTCAAGACTGCTATTACCAATAGTGGCTTTGATTTTCCACCCAAAAAAATTACTGTCAATCTGGCTCCGGCTGATATTCCCAAAGATGGCGCTGCTTATGATCTGCCAATAGCGGTTGGGATATTAGCGGCTAGTGCTCAGTGCTCAGAGAAAAGTACTCAGGGAGCCATTTTCTTTGGTGAATTAAGTTTAGATGGGAGCTTGAGACATACAAAAGGAGTTTTACTTGTGGGACTTTATGCAAAGAATAATGCCATATACGTCCCCATAGAGTCTGCAAATGAGGCTGCTGTTGTGGATAATGTTACTGTGTACCCAGTCAGAAATCTACGAGAATTAGTAGACCATTTTCAGGATATCAAAAAAATAGAGCCCCTAAAACATATCGAGATTCAAGAATTGGTGATAGATGCAAATTTTGAAGTGGATTTGGTCGATGTAGCTGGGCAAGAGCAAGCCAAGCGAGCCCTGACAATTGCTGCTGCTGGTGGACACAATCTCTTGATGTTTGGACCTCCCGGTACCGGTAAAACCATGCTGGCCAAAGGCATGGCTGGAATTTTACCCCCGCTATCGTCACTAGAAGCTCTCGAAGTTACCAGAATTTATTCTGTGGCAGGTTTGTTGGATTCTGGTGAATCATTGGTTCGCAGACGTCCTTATCGTCATCCCCATCATGGAGTATCACCAGCCGGTATGGTGGGTGGGGGATCAAACCCACTTCCTGGAGAAGTCTCTTTATCGCACTTGGGTGTTTTGTTTTTAGATGAAATGGCCGAATTTCCCAGATCTGTCTTGGAATCATTACGGCAACCTATGGAAGATGGCACGGTCAGCATTGTCCGGGCTTCTGCTCACGTTTCTTATCCCGCCAGTTTTACATTGCTGGCTGCTGTCAATCCCTGCCCGTGTGGATATTTGGGCCATCCTAGGCGCGAATGTAAATGTACTGACAAAATGATCAGAAAATATCGCTCACGCATTTCTGGGCCGATTCTAGATCGTATTGACTTGCATGTGCATGTTCCGGCGGTAGAAATAGAAAAGTTGGACAGTTCTGCAGTTGGCCAGTCAAGTTTGAATATTCGTAACCAAGTTATATTAGTTCGTAAAATTCAGGAAATTAGATTCAAGGATGAAAAGATATATACCAATTCTCAAATGGGCAATAAACATGTCAAGAAATATTGTGAGCTAATGCCAGATGCCCAGAGAATTCTGAAATTAGCTGTCGAAAAGTTTGATCTGTCCGCCCGCAGTTATTTTAGATTAATAAAAGTATCTAGAACTATTGCTGACTTGGACAATTGCGACAAAATTCTCGTCAATCATATGGCCGAGGCGTTGCAATATAGGCAACAGATATAACTCACCCCCGCTGACGCGTACCCCTCTCTTAAATTAAGAGAGGGGACAGGGGAGAGTTATTTATTATGAAATATTTTAATAGAAAGACTGGTGAAATCGGTGAGAGCCTGGCATTGGAATATTTACAGAGATTGGGTTACGAGTTGATTTTGCGCAACTATCACACTCGATTTGGCGAAATAGACCTCATAATGAGAGATAAAGAGACGACTGTATTTGTGGAGGTAAAGGCCAAAAAGACCGAGGATTGGGGTACTCCGGAGGAAATGTTTACTCAAAGCAAGTACCGCAAAGTCAAACGCATGGCCACTTTATATCTTCACGGAAAAGAGGTAATTTGCAGAATTGATATGGTAGCTGTCGATCTCTTTTCCGATCCACCGGCTCTCCGCCACTATCCCAATGTAATATTTTTAAGTTAAAGATATATTGAGTTTACACCCCAGCGCTACTGAAACTTTGTTCAAAAAATTCAGGCTTGGATTATACCCCCCTGATTCCAGTCTCGAAATAGCACTTTGTTTGGTTTTTATTTTAGCCGCCAGCTGCGCCTGTGAATAGCCTTTCTTAAGCCGGTTTGCGATGACTTGTCTAATTAATCTGTACTCGGGTTCCAGCCGATCATATTCAGCTTTCACTTCAGGATCTTTTAAAAGTTCTTTCCTAAGATCTCTCCAATTATTATAATATTTCATAGTCAAATATTATCACGTATATGTTATATGTCAAGAGACGATTTAATTCGTAAAGCCTGATTAATATCTTGTAGCGGTGCCTTTTGTGACTTTTTTATAAACCCGTGCAGTAAATAGGCATTATTATTCCCAAAACAATAGAATATTCTTATTTCTTGTTTACCTTAATTGATTTCCAAATTCTTCTAATAAATCAATTACCTGTGTAACTTTACCCAAAGGTATTTCGTCCAAAGATCTGATAAAATCGGTGACTTTCGGATTCGGAACGATGTTCATAACTTAATATTATCATTTTGTGACTTTGGGTGAGGGAAGAATTAGCTGGTCGCGACCTTAATTCCCATACTCCTTGCTGTCCCAGTGACCGATCTCATGGCAGCGTCGAGTGAGCCGTCATTCATATCCTTAATTTTATCTTCCGCGATTTGCTTGACCTGAGCCAAGGTCAATGTCGCCACGATTTCACTTCCTGGCTTTTTAGATGCTTCTTTCAACCCCAATACTTTCTTGATCATAGCCGAGACTGGAGGCAATTTGGTGACAAAGGTAAATGTCCGGTCATCATAGACTGTAATGACAGCTGGGATTATATTGCCTTTTTGTTCTTTGGTTTTGTCATTGTATTGTTTGACAAATTCCATAATTGGAACTCCATGCTGACCCAAAGCAGGTCCCACAGGAGGAGCAGGAGTAGCCTCACCAGCTGGTAAATTAAGCTTTAGAATGACTTTTATTTTGCGTGCTGCCATATTGTTTTAAAATTTACAATTTTCAATTTTCGAATTTTCAAATAATTTTCAATGTTTCAATTATCGATGTTTGAAAATTGGTTAATTGGAATTTCATTGGAAATTGTAAATTGTAAATTGAAAATTAATTTCATAATTATATCTTTTTTACCTGTAAAAAGTCCAGTTCGACTGGAGTTTCTCTTCCAAAGATACTGACTAAAACTTTGAGTTTGCCAGCCGTTTCATCGATAGACTCAATACTGCCCAAGAAGTCGGTAAATGGACCATCGGTAATCTTGACAGCTTCGCCTGTGGTAAATTTGGTCTTAAACTTGGGAGTTCCGACTGTCGAAAACTGTTGGATAGCATCGACTTCAATGTTTGAAAGTGGGGTAGGCTTGTTGCCGACTCCCACAAAGCCAGTCACACCAGCAGTAGTCCGAACGACCAGCCACGAGGCATCATCGACAATCATTTTAACGAGCATATAGCCTGGAAAGATCTTTTCTTTGATAGTGGATTTCTTGCCGTGCTTGATGACAATTTTGTCTTGGGTAGGGATGAGGACTTCAAAGACTTTGTCTGCCTGATTTAAAGTATAGACTCTTTGCTTGAGAGTCTCGGCAATTCGGACCTCATGACCCGATTGGGTGTGCACTACATACCATTTAGCTGTTTCAGGGGCATCTGGAGTAATAATAATGTGTCCTTGGAGAGCTTTGCCACCATAGCCTCGCTCTGAAAGAGCTGCATTGTCAGTTGTGGGAATAATGTCTGTCATTTGATTAAATACTTTAATAAATTGGCAAATCCAAAGTCTAGAGCACCTACATAAGCAGCCATTAGGATCGAGACGGCCACTACTATGGCTGAGAGTTGAGCTGTCTTTTGGCGAGATGGCCACTGGACTTGCTTCAATTCTGATAAGGTATCCTTGAAATATTGAACAGGATTCATAAAAACAGAGTCTTAACGACTCTTGTCAAGTATTATAACAATAATTCCACTAACTGTCTATGGGTTTAATCCCTAGATAATTATAAAAAGCCGCACCAATCCCAACCGCGAAAACAGCAAAACCTGTCGAAAAAGCCACAATATTTTCTGGGGAAGCATTTATAAACATTACTGCAAATCCGAGCAAACCTATACCGCTACCAATTAATGTAGCGATCAGTCTATCTTTTGCAAATGTCTTAGGTCTATCGATCATCCGGTTATTTTACCAGACCTGTCCAGTTTTAGCTAGGTTTCCCAAATTTCTCATCTCCAATCTCAATCTCTATCAAAAAATATAAATATGTCCGAATATGTCAGGGAACTAATTGATCGCGATCGCAAAAATTGAAAAAACCTCCCAAGACTTTGGATTTCTCATTTGGTATAATTTTTTTATGATAGATAGTTTTGACCAGATATTTGGTAATAAGTCTAAAGTAATGGTAGTGTTTGCTCATCCCGATGATGCCGAGCTATATTCAGGAGGGACAATTGCCAGGTTAATTTCAAGTGGAAAAAGTGTCAGAGTGGTCAAAATGACATCCGGAAACAAAGGGAGTCGTGGAGAAAAAATAAGCGAAAAAGACTTGTTTAACTTACGCGAAAAAGAAGACAGAGAAGCTATGAAAGTCTTAGGGATTAAAGACGAAGACAATGTTTATTTGAGAATTGGGGACGGCGAAATCACAAATAGCCTAGAGATAATAGGTAAAATTGCCCAGCAAATCAGGTTATTTCAGCCAGATCTAGTAATTTCTCACAATTCTGAAGATGTAGTCATTAAGCACACTTCTGGTGAAAGCTGGATCAACCACCGCGATCATCGCAACACGGGCCTATCTGTCATTGATGCAACTTATCCATATGCCAGAGATTTATTGTTTTTTTCTGAGCATTTCACTGATCCCAGAGCCAAGTCACATGCAGTGACAGAATATTTAATTGTCGATAGTTATGGTCATCCAGATGAAATTGCAATTGAGATGACAGATTTTGTCGAGACTCGAGTCAATGCACATGCTTGCCATTCATCTCAATATTCCAAAGAAGCAGCCCAAGAAAGTGCTGATTTCTTTACTCTAGAACCCGACGGCAAGCGCTATGAAAAATTCCGATACGTCAAAGTGGATTGAAATATTATTAAAGAATTGACTTAAAAATCTTGCTTAATTTGGCTGGATCGTGGCGCAGGCGGGAAAGATCGGGAGTAATAGCCAGAATATCTTTTCTAATTATCTGGATATTCAGATTTTGAAAGTCTTTTTCTTTCCAACCCAAGAAATGAGCGTGTTCACGGGCATAGGCAGAAGCCACTTTGGGGAATTTTATTTCAAATTCAGGTCTTGATAAATTTGGGGAAATAATAATATCAAATGGTTTTTTCAGTCCTGTGTATTTTTGAAAGAGTTTACAATATAAGAGGGGAGAAAATTCATGGGTCTGATTGCGGTTGGAAGTCAGATTGGTGATAAGTATTTTTTTGGCCTTTGCAGCCTTGAGTGCCTGTTTGATTCCCAGGGGGAGGAAATTAACGAGTATCGAACCATAGAGACTTCCAGGAGCATAAATAATGACATCAGCGTTTTTTATAGCCTTGATAGCTTCTGGAGTGGCTGTCACCACCGGATCAATCCAGATCTTGATAATATTGTTGGCTGACATGGCCTGACGGTCTAGCTCGT
>JAUXUE010000075.1 GCA_030681075.1 Candidatus Amesbacteria bacterium
GAAAAACTTTCGATTGTGAAAAATCTATTCATTTTCGTGTTCACCATCTAACGTCTTGTTTACAAGCAAATCTGCAACAATATTTTTTTCTCTGGGAATATGTTTAAAAGAAATTTTTAATTTACAATTTTCAATTTTCAATAGGATTTTATTTACCAAGTCTTGAAGTTTAGTATCTTTAATTTTATAGATACCGTTGAGTTGTTGAACTACTAGTAGGGAGTCAAGTTTGAAAATTGCTTCTGTTCCCGAAGCCAGCCATTCGACAGCCTTAAGCACGGCTGTGTATTCCGCGACATTATTGGTAGTGATACCCAAAGGGAAACCTTTCTGAAAGATGAGCTTACTTTGAGAGTCGTAGACTACAAAAGCGCAGGAAGCCATCCCAGGGTTACCTCTGGATCCGCCGTCGGTAAATATCTGATAATTGGCCATGAGAATATTTTACCGCATATGCAAGAAAAAACGTAAACAATAACTGCATTTGAGGTATGGACCACCAGTAATGATCTCCACTGGCTGTAATCATTACCGCAGCCAGTGCAATTTTCAATTTCCAATTTACAATTTTCAAACAAAACTTAATAATCCAAACCGCAAATATCAAACCCAGAGGGATACCTAGCTCTGAGATAGCCAAGAGAAACACGTTGTGGACTGGCTGAGAACTCAAGCGGACAAAATTCCCGAGCCCTGTTCCAAAAAGGGGATTGGAGGAGATTATGTCCAGTGACGTTCTAATCAGATCATTGCGCCCGATCAAAGAATCTGGTGAACCTGGAATTAACAAAGGCAATAGTAACAGAGGCAATAGGGAATAGTGTCGTTTTAAAAAAATAACTGCGGCTAAAGCAGCAAATATTGCGGTACGAGAAAAGGTAATAATTAGAGTAGTAAAGGCAATTGCGGAAATCCAACCGCCAGACAGTATACCCGCGATTGCCAAAAATCCGCCTAGAACATTGGGATGGGGAAACGTAGCATAGGGTCTGAGGATCAGTTCTTCCCAGAAGACCTTGGCTATGTTTGGCGTAAACACATTGAAACTTCTTTCTCCCAACCAATACCAGGCACCGCCAATAGAACTTTGTTTAATAAACTGCATCCAAGCGAGAATCGAGGTCCAGAGAATGGCGAATTTTAATTTTTTAATTTTTAATTTTAAATCAATTTTTAATATCAAATATTTAAATAACCAGAAGTATTCTAAGACACGAAGCCATTTAAAGATTGAGGTAAGAGGGGAGAGAGCAAAAAAGATATTTAGAGTAATAAGGATAATAGATATTAGTGGAACCTTGACCTTAACACGATTGAATGCCCAAATGATTAAAATAATCAAATCCGTCAGGTAGAGGGTGGGGGAGAGATAGTCTACACGAATGCCATTGACCAACGCCCAATCTGGCCAGAAATGAAACCCCAATTGGGATGGAAGCAGAAGTAATAAAAGAAAGATCATACCTTGGGGGAAATGATGACGCTTCGGTCACGACCCTCGCCCGATGAGGCAGTCGTGACTTGGGGATGTTCGGCTAGGTACATATGAATTATTCTTCTTTCGGAGGCTGGCATGGGAGGTAATATATAGGCTTGGTTTGAAGATAGTACCTGCTCGACAGTGGAATCAGCGAGGGACTTGAGATTTTGCTCCCGGCGCAATTTATAATCATTGACATCTATCGTTAGATTCACCCATTCATCAAATTGTTTGTGGAGGTGCTGGCTGACAAACATCTGGAGTCCCGTCAAGGTATTACCATGATAACCGATAAGAAGAGCAGGGTTCTCGGCTTTTAAGACGACGCTGTAATGATCACCGTCGAGGGTAACTGTGACTTCAATCTTGTCTCCAAATCCCATCTTGTCCAAAAATTCTTGGGTAAGCTTGAGTATCGCTTGAGTCTTGTCCATGAAGCTATTTTAGCAGACCGAGGCGCTTTATCCAAGGAGTAAGCCCACCCCACCCAGTGGCAAAATACTGTTGGACACCTGATACCAAGGAAAACACTGTCCAATAGAGAACTAATCCAGCCGGAAATTGGTAAGCAAAAATAATGGTCATAATAGGAAACATGTAGATCATTTGCTCAGAGGTCGAGGCCATGACATCGTCGGGATCAGCTTTAGTAGGATTTGCGGCCATCATCATTTTGGATGACAAGAATTGGATTAAGGCAGAGAGAAGTACCAAGACACCAGGCAAAGCAAACTTGATTCCTGGAATATTAATAAGGTCTGGCTTGACCATATTTATAGAATAAAACCACGGAGATATCTGGGTGTTTTCGGCCAATTTATTAAAGCTATAAAGTGTAGGATTTAGTTTTGATACAAGTTCGGCAGGTGGAGTATTTAGCACCATATTAAAAGCATTGAACAAGGCTATCAAGACTACTATTTGTAATATCTGGGGCAGACAACCAGAAGCCGGATTGATACCATTCTTTTTATAAAGCTCTGCCTGAGCTGTCATTAATTCTTGTTTTTTGTCTTTAAATTCTAACTTTAATTTGGCTAATTCTGGAGCCAGCTCTTGTTGTTTCTTCATGGCTTTCATACTTTGCCAAACCAAGGGAGTCATAATTGCCCGCAGTCCGATAGTCAGAGAAATAACCGCCCAACCAAAATTACCTGTCAACTTATAAAGCCACATCAATAAATTGAGTAGGGGATAAAACAATGCTGTGTTCCAAATTTCTATCATATTGGGTCAAATCCGCCTTTAAAAAGGGGATTACACTTTAATATTCGAAAAAAACCTTTAAAGATCCCCAGTAGGATACCATATTTTTCTATAGCTTGATAGGTGTAGTCACTGCAGCGGGGCTGAAAACGAC
>JAUXUE010000079.1 GCA_030681075.1 Candidatus Amesbacteria bacterium
GTTGTTTGACAATTTCAGTATTTCTAATATCCAGCTTATTGGCAATGTTTAATCCCTCAGAAGTTAATTTGTATCCAATATCCGTTTTGCTTACAAGCACTAACTCAACCAGTCTCTTCAAGTGAAAATTAAAATGGTTATTGTCTAATTTATTGGTATTCAGTTCCGCAAATCTTGACTCAGGTTTGAATAATAGTTGTCTTAATATACCCAATTGTACTTCATGTTCAATCTGCATACGTCCATTATACCTCCAGGGCTTAGTCAAGTCTCCTTGACTAGATTAGTAGTATTTATGTGTCAAAATATAGATATGGAAACAAATGACACAACGTTATCTGAAAGGATGGAACAACTTGTTTCAGATTATCCAAAGGTAACTATTGAAGAAGCTTATCAGACAGTAAGACCGTGGCATGTCTTGGATAAGTTAGTTAAGATAAGAGAAGAGGGCTTAATTTCTAAAGATGCTCCAATCGGACGATTGGTCGTGTCTATGTTAAGCTTTTCGCGACGGTCATGATAGAGATTGTTGACGCAAAATAATAAGTGAACTATTGCATTGACACGGTATAATTAAAGTATGAAGAAGGTAACTGTGGTAAATCAATACGAGTTTCCAATTGAGATCAAAAAAGAAGGTGATGACTATATCGCCTTGTGTCCTGCGTGGTCTGATTGTTATGCCCAAGGTCACTCTTTGGAAAATGCAGTGGATTGTGTGACCGAGGTAGCAAAGGGCCTAATAGAAATATATGATCAAGAGGACAGAAAGATTCCTTTGAAGCTTAAGCGTCAAAACAAGTCAGATACCAGATTTAGGTTTGACTTGTCTATTCTCGCTCCGGCTTTCTAAATGAAACCATTACGATATACTGATGTCATTAAGAAAGTAAAAAAAGCAGGTTTCGTGTTCAGACGCAGTACTGGGTCGCACGAAATATGGTGGAATTACAAAACTCTTAAAACTTGTGTAGTACCGCATCACATCGAAGTCGCACCAGGAACACTAAAGAATATTATTAATCAAATGGGTATCACTGTAAAAGAGTTCGGTAAGCTATAAATGTTCCACCCCGAGGGTGGAACAAGGTATATACTTAAATTATGGCCAGCAGAGAAGATCCATTGGTGAATGAAGAATATTATCACGTGTTTAATCGTGGTGTAGCAAAACAAACCGTATTTTCTACTGAAGCCGACTACTCACAAGCAATGCTATCTCTGGACTATTACCAATATATTAAGCCTCCAATAAAGTTATCAAGGTATAAAAGGCTAAGTTATAGTGGAAAAAATGAAGTCATGTCAAAAATGACAGCATCTAATTCTAAGTTAGTACAAGTTGTTGCCTTTGTTCTCATGCCAAACCACTGGCATTTGTTATTGAAACAATTAGTGGATGAGGGAATATCTAAATATATTGGTCAACTTTGCAATAGTTATACAAGATATTACAATACCAGACATATAAGAGTTGGACACATATTTCAGGGTACCTTCAAATCTGTCCGTATCGAATCAGACCAACAGCTTATACATGTATCACGATATATTCATCTAAACCCGTATGCCGCATCCATGGTTAAAAAGAGTCAATTGTCAGATTACCCTTGGTCTTCTCTTTCAGGTTATTTGAATGGCGACAAAAATATTTTGGGAATGAGCGCAATGAGATACAAAGAATTTGTATTTGACCATGCGGATTATGCAAGAGAATTAGAAAGCGTAAAACATTTAATAATTGATTCCTATGAATAGTTCCACCCCTAGGGTGGAACATTTGATATCCATTGACAGGATAGGAACAAAATGACATGATAGAAAATAGAAACAGCGATTGATTCGCTGACAACAAATATATGTCTGTCAAATTTGTACACTTACATTGTCACACGGAATATTCTCTCCTAGATGGTCTATCCAAGATCAAGAAATTGGTTCGCCGGGTAAAGGAACTCGAGATGCCAGCCGTAGCTATTACCGATCATGGGGTAATGTATGGAGCAATAGAATTTTATAAAGAATGTCAGAAGGAGGGAATCAAACCATTAGTTGGCATGGAAGCATATACTTGCATTGGCGATCACAAACAAAAAAATGGCCGTGAAGACACCAATCATTTATTGTTAATTGCACAGAACTACACAGGATACAAAAACCTAATGAAGCTCTCGACTATCGCCCAAGTGGAAGGTTTTTATTACAAACCCCGTTTCACCCGCGATTTATTAAAACAATATAATGAAGGTTTGATAGTCACATCAGCCTGCCCAAAAGGTGAAATAGCCCAAGCTCTATTGTCGGGAAATTCCGACAAGACATCTGAATTAGCATCCCAATTTGTAGATATATTGGGGGATAGATATTACCTAGAAATTCAGAGACATCATCATAGTAATTACTTTGATCAATTGAAGAATCAGCCAAGGCTTCTCGAGAAACTGCAAAAAATGCAAAAAGACGAAGATCTTTGGGTCGAGGGAATTACCAAAGTCAGTCGTGATTTGGGGATTCCGATGGTTGCGACCAATGATGCACACTATCTAAATAAGTCAGACGCTAAGGCACAAGATTCATTGGTTTGTATTTCGACAGGAAAGAATGTATCTGATATTGAACGGATGAGATATATCGATTCACCCACATTTCATCTGACCACACCAGACGAAATGACAGCCCTATTTCCGGACTTACCCGATGCTCTGGAAAACACCTACAAAATCGCTGAATCTTGTGATTTGCAAATAGAATTGGGAAAGTGGTACTTTCCCAAAGTAGAAATACCTGATGATATCGAACCAGGTGTTTATCTTCGTCAGCAAGTGTCACTTAGGACAAAAGAACGCTATGACGAAGTTTCGGAGGAATTGAAATCCAGAATTAAATTTGAATTAGATACTATTTGCGACAAAGGCTACGCCCCATATTTTCTAATGATGGCTGACATGGTCAACTGGTGTGATGAACATGGAATAATTACCAATACCCGTGGCTCGGCTGCTGGATCTGTAGTCTCGTATGTCATGGGAATAACGACCATAGATCCTATTCGATATTTATTACCTTTTGAAAGATTTCTCAATCCCTTTAGACCGTCTCTACCTGATATTGATTTGGATATTGCAGACGACAGGCGCGAGGAGCTGATCACATATGTTACGACCAAATATGGCTCGGATCGAGTAGCTCAAATCTGCACCTTTGGACGAATGCTTGCCAGAGCTGCCGTCCGCGATGTGACTCGGGTTCTAGGTCATCCTTATTCTGTAGGCGACAGATTGGCGAAAGTCATTCCATTGGGTGCCCAGGGTTTTCCGATGACAATAGATCGTGCGCTCAAAGAGTCTGTAGAGTTCAGACATCTCTATGACTCAGATCCCATTTCCAAAGAAATAGTAGATTTGGCCCGCGAAGTCGAGGGTAATGCCAGACATGCCTCAGTCCATGCTGCAGGCATTGTAGTCTCACCCAGCATTATGACCGATTACTCACCACTTCAACTAGAACCGAAAGGTGAAAAGATAATTACTCAATACGAAATGCATGCTTGTGAAGATGTGGGATTGGTTAAGTTTGATATCTTGGGAATACGTAACTTATCTATTCTTGGAGCCGCCCGTGATCTGATAGAAAAGCGCCACAATCTCAAGATTGATCTAGGTAAAATTCCCATTGATGACAAAAAGACATTTGATATGCTGGCTCGTGGGGAAACCATGGGAACTTTTCAGCTAGGCGGATCTGGTATGACCAAGTGGCTTAAGGAGCTCAAACCCAATCGCGTGGAAGACTTGATGATTATGGTAGCTATCTTTAGACCTGGTCCAATGGCTAACATTCCTGAGTATATCGCCCGTAAAAACAAGAAGTCAAAGATAACCTATATGCACCCGAAGATGGAAAAGTATCTGGATAAATCTTATGGTATTTTGGTTTATCAGGACGACGTCTTGTTTACAGCTCTAGAAATAGCAGGTTACGATTGGAATTCAGTCGACAAATTTAGAAAAGCCATCGGTAAAAAAATTCCAGAGGAGATGGCCAAGCAACACGAGATATTTGTCAAAGGTTGCCAAGAACATTCTAAGATGAGCGAAGCAGAATCTGAGAAGTTGTGGGAATTGTTTGTCCCGTTTCAAGGTTATGGATTCAACAAAGCCCATGCTGCTTCATATGGAATAGTTTCTTATCAGACTTCGTATCTTAAAGCCAATTATCCGGTGGAATATATGACAGCGCTTTTGACGGCAGAGTCGGGAGATACTGAGAAAATTGTCGAGGCCATAGAAGAGTGCAAGAGAATGAAAATACCAGTACTTCCTCCAGATATAAATAAATCAGATATTAATTTTTCGATAGATGAAAAATCAATAAGATTTGGATTATCGGCTATCAAAAATGTCGGTGATGTGGCAATTAATTTGATTCTCGAAGCGAGAACAGCTGGTCCATTCAAATCGCTGACGGACTTCTGTTTACGTGTGGATTCCGGTAAAGTTAATAAAAAAGTTCTCGAAAGTCTTATCAAGACTGGATCTTTTGATCAATTTGGTAACCGCTCGGCTATGCTTTCAGCGCTCGACCGCATTCGCGAGATGGGGACATCTATAAGTAAGCTCAAAAATAGTGGACAGTCTAAATTGTTTGACGAAGAAGAAATTGGAGCTGATAGCAAAGACACGTTTCCAGAGCTAGAAGAGTTTGAAAAGTCTCAGAAATTGACTATGGAAAAAGAGCTTTTGGGATTTTATCTTACCGGTCACCCGCATTCCGAAAAATTGGCATCATTGAGCGAGCATGTCACCTGTCGAATTTCTGAGCTGTATGCCGATAATTACAATGGCCAGAGAGTGACATTGGGGGGAATAGTAGAATCTTGTCGGAATGTGACGACTAAAGCCAATAATCAGCAAATGTGCTTTGCCAAGATATCAGACCTTGGTAAATCGATAGAAGTAGTGGTCTTTCCCAAGGTCTATTCGATTAGTTCCGAATGTTGGAAGGCTGATAATATAATTCTTGTCAGTGGCAGGCTTGAATCCAAGCAAGAAGAAGAAGAATCTGAAGCAGCTATTACCCTAATCGTCGATTCGGCAGAAATTTTTACAGGTGACAACTCCAAAAAAGCAGTATCCCCAAAAATAATCAAGCCAATATCTATTTATATACCCAAAGGCTTGCCTCAAGCCAGATTGGTATCTCTAAATACTTTACTCTCCGCAAACAAAGGTAAAACCTCGGTCGAGTTGGTCTTTGATACTAAGACTATGCCTCTTCCTTACGGCCTTTCCTGGAGCCAAAAATTGGAAGAAGAAATAGCTTCCTTGTTAAAAATATAAATTTAAGGTAGAATTAGAACCACAATATGGCAATTTCAATGAAAATCAAAGAGACCGATGTCCATGTAGGAGATATCGTCCGTGTTCACTTGAAGATCCAAGAAGGCGAGAAAGAGCGCATTCAAATCTTTGAGGGTATGGTCTTGGCTATCAGAGGCAGAGGGATTGATAATCAAATGTTTACAGTCCGCAAGGTTGCTTCCGGAAATATCGCGGTTGAAAGAATATTCCCAGTCAATTCACCATGGATTGTCAAGATTGAAGTCAAAAAGAGTGGGAATGTCCGCAGGGCAAAGTTGTACTATGTACGCACAAAGTCAGCTCGCCAAGTGGCTCAAATTAATATTAGTAATTAGTCTCGGTGTAGTATTACGTATTTGGAGCCTTGATAAACTTCCAAATGGTCTACATTGGGATGAACAAGATACTGGCTATCAAGCCTATTCGTTACTAAAAACCGGCAAAGATTATTTTGGCAACATTCTTCCCCTATTTCCCCACTCCCTGGCAGAATATCGTACTCCAGTTCTCATATATTCAACAGTTCCCAGCGTAAAAATTTTTGGTCTTTCTCCTTTTTCAGTTAGAATCCTTCCGGTTGTCTTCGGTATCTTGGGAATAATTACGTTTGGCTTATTGGTTTATATAACCAGTCGTAATCCTCTAATTTCTATTTTCTCATTTCTCGTGATCTCTATCTCTATTTGGCACATTCAGTATAGTAGGCAAGCGGTCGAGTCCATCGTTATGTCTCTCTATTTTCTCCTGGGCCTGACTTGCTTTTTCAGAAAGAAATATATAATTTCAGCTCTAATGTTTGGATTATCCATGTGGGCATATAGCACTGCAAAAATGTTTGTTCCGGTTTTCGTGTTAGTTTTATTAATAACAAACATCAAAAATATAAATAAAAAGTTATTAATAATTCCCGGTATTTTATTTTTTATATTGTCGGTTATTGTTATCGGAGACGGAATGTTTGGCAAGAGCGGTCAGAGATTTAGAGAACTGTCCATTTTTACAGATCCAACTATTGCCAAGCAGGTTGACCGAGCCCGACAAACTCAACAATTATCTTCAGGTGCCTCAGGAGTCGGATTACAACCTAGATTAATAGACAAAATTATTTACAACAAACCTATATTGTGGTTTGATACATTTATCAAAAATTATGTTTCTGCTTTCTCCACAGAATTTTTGTTTGTCAGAGGGGATCAAGAATTAAGGCATTCTCCCTCTCGTGAAGGAATAGGCATGCTTTATTTAATTGAAGTGATTCCTTTGTTCATTGGCATTTATGTTGCTTTTAAAAACAAAAACTATTGGTTAATATTTTGGTTTCTCTTTGGAGCAGTACCGGGAGCCCTCACTCGTACCGACAATCCCCACGCAGCTCGATTATTTATCATGTTACCGGTAATTCTCTATCTCGTCGTTCTTGGTATATATCATATATACCGAAAATCAAAATTTATGTTTGTAAGCTATTTTATAGGACTTCTAGCATCTAGTATCTTCACTTTCTCGTATTACTTTAGTGTATACCGCTGGGAAAGTGCTGCTCCATTTCAATATGGCTTTGATCAGGTAATCAAGACTGCAGTTTCATCATCGGGTTACGACAGAATAATTATTGACGGCAAACAAGATTCTTTACTCATGGCTTATTTATTTAATTCTTCATTTGATCCAGCTAAATTTCAATCAATGTTACCATTACCTACGTTTCAACCTTATTCCAATGTCTATGGTAACAAGTTCAATAATATTTATTTATTATTTTCTGGCGAGCGTACTTGGCGGACAATCTGGAACGATGGAGAAACAGGCAAAAAGACTCTTCTGATCGTTGCCAATGGCCAACCCGATCTTGATCCCTCCAAGTCCCTTCCTTCCGGTATCACCCGACTCTCTACTATCAATTATCCAGATTCTACTGTAGCCTTTCAGGTTATTGAGGGAAGATAATTTGGTGGGGCGGGTGGGGATCGGACCCACGACATTCACCTTAAAAGGGTGCTGCTCTACCACTGAGCTACCGCCCCGACTAGCTAATTATATCGCAAATCTGGTTTTCTGGTAAAATTAGTTGTATTGGCTCGATCGTCTAACGGTTAGGACGCGAGGTTTTCATCCTCGCAACCGGGGTCCGACTCCCCGTCGAGTCACCAATCACTCTATAATTTTCATCTTT
>JAUXUE010000026.1 GCA_030681075.1 Candidatus Amesbacteria bacterium
GGAATTACTATCAATAATGATATTAGAAAATAGATATATTTGTATTTCAAAAGCTTCATATTATTTGCGATAGACCAAATTTAACAAAAATTTGGTAACAGTGATTGCTGAAAATAATGAAACCAAGACCCCAATTATCAAAGTCAGGGCAAAGCCACGGACAGATCCTGATCCAAACCAAAATAATATTCCAGCTGTCATAAGCGAGCTAATATTACTGTCCCGAATAGAATTCCAGGCCCTGTGAAAGCCCAGTTCTATAGCTGATAGTTTTGGTCTACCCCAAGCAAGTTCTTCTTTGATACGTTCAAATATCAGAATGTTGGCATCGACAGCCATACCAATCGACAATATTAATCCTGCAATTCCAGCCAAGGTCAAAGTGATGGGAACCAATTTGATAACAGCCAATGACAAAAATACATAAAGAACTAGAGCAATATTGGCAAGTATACCCTTGACTCCATAATTGGCAATCATAAATATGCAGACAACTAGTAAACCAATTGCACCTGCATACAGACTTCTGGTAATAGAATCTGCACCCAAAGTTGCCCCTACATTACGTTGTTCTACTATTTTTATAGGAAGTGGAAGTGCGCCGGCATTGAGCTGAATGACCAATTGCTTGGCTTCGTCTACTGTAAAATTCCCTGTAATTACTGCTTTACCGTCTGTAATGGCATTGCTGACATTGGGAGCTGTTACGACTTTTTCGTCTAAAAATACAGCCAGGGGCTTATCAATATTTCTTTTGGTGATTTCGGCAAATTTCTTTCCGCCTTCTGGTGTAAATTCCAAACCTACAGAAGATTTACCATTTCCAAACTGGACTTGAGCACGCTGTAGATCTGCTCCGGTCAAACCAGTCGCCACAAAGTCCGCTGCCGCGGATGGTGTGGCCACTTTTGATTCTCTAAATTCCAATTGTGCGGTCTGACCAATTAGCTTTAGAGCATTGTCTATATCGGTAACTCCAGCCAGCTCTACCAATATTCGATAATCATTGCCTACTTTTGATGTTTGTATTACCGGTTCTGAAACCCCCAGAGAATTGATTCTTCGCTCTATGTTTGCTTTTGTTGATTCCACCGCAGAGGATTGATCAGAAGAATTGGAAATTTTGGACACATCCGCCTGATAGGCTAAATGCACCCCACCTTGCAAGTCTAACCCAAGCTTGAGATTTAAATCCCTATTGGGAAATGTTGGTCTATTCCAAGTCCAATTTTTTATTTTTATTTGACTAGGAAGATTAGCCCACAAAGAAATCAAGATTGCCGTCAAAACCAATATTATCCGAGTCTTCATGCTACCAAGTCCTCCTCATCTCCTACTATCATCACCCTACTACCAATAAGAATTGACAATAAAAACGGATCACGGCGAGTCCGCCTGAATTTCAATTCTTCCAGTGTCATGGGTGTGTAGTTTATTGGCATACCTCTTTTTTCTTCCTCGGCATGTATTATATTCGATAATTCTCCTAAATCTACTACACCAACTACCAATACGTCTACATCATCTGGCTTGAGACGAGGCTGATGGCGGACAAAATTACCTGAAAACATTACTAGATTCAAGTGTCCCAATTTGGATTTATTTTTCAAAATTGCATTACCAAGTCCAGTTACCTTCGCAATCATTGATAATAAATCTTGATAAAGTGGATAATCTTTACGAAACCAATAATACAATCTATTACCCCTGGGTTCTTTTTTGACAATACCGCCTTTTTCTAAATGGGCCAATTCCCGCCGGACCGCATTGATTTCTTCTCCTGCTCTTCTGACCAAATCGCGCACATGATACATTTGGGTGACGTCGGATAGGAAAATTTCTAGGAGTTTGACGCGGGTTTTACTAATCATTAGGTCTGTAAGCATAACTGGTCACTTATTATACTCTATTTGATTTCCATCGGGGACCAATTCAATCCAGGTCTGACCACGATTTAATAAAAGTTCCTTCCCACTATCCATATATTTGGTTCGCAAAGCAGGTGTTGCCTTGGTCCAAGTAGCACTTATAGCTTTACCATCCTGAAATACCAGCGCTTTACCAGTACCAACCACTTGATAGTCCATATGAAAATGCTCATCTAATGGTCCAAATTCACGAACTAGTTGAACTATTACATTTTTGGCTCTGATCGGCTCATCTGTATTGAGATCAATTACTGGCTCACCCCCATTAAATCTCAAATAACTATTTGTAGGAGCATCGTATTTCCAACTTACACTATAGTCGGGCTTGCTTTTCCAAAAATCGAAACTTATTTCAGTTACATTACCCTTCTCGGTTCCATCTTCTTTGAATTTCCATTTGACAAATGATTTGTCCCATTCGCCGTCGTTTTGCCAATCGCGCTTGGCTGCCACTTTATACAACTGTTCTGTAAAACAGGCCATAGTGTGCTCGTAGGCCACTTCTTTATCCAGTCTGTTGGTCAGTCTGTGACAAGCTTTGAAATCCAGTCCAAATTGGTCCAGATCTTTGATTTTGTTGCGTCTTATAAAACACAAGGCCTTTGCTCTCTCGTCTACCGTCGGATCATCACAATTTCCAGCTCCACCAACATGATTGTAAAGCGCGTCGTATTCAGTCACTAATTTTGTATAATAAATTCGGGCACTCCTGACCGGAGCGAGCACTACTTCTTGGGTCGCTATGTCACAGAGAAACATACCCATTTGACGGGTGATTCCACCTTCAGCCACGGCTTCGTAGACAAGATCGGCAGACGACAAACCAGACAAAGGTCTGGAATCTAGACTATTTTCAATCATTACTGCCAAGGGTCGTCGGGCAGACCAAATATCTTTGTAATCCTTGGGATACATTAGTCCATTGAGTGGACATTCTTCGGTCCTGGGAATACTGGGATCTATTTTGGGCTTTTTTACTTTTTCGTTTTTGACAATATTTGTTCCTTCTGGCGACAACAACTTTTCTGACTTATTACTCAATAATTTAGCAATACCCCACGACAAACCGGTAGATGAGACAAATAAAGTTAAGGCCAAGATTATATAAATAATAATTTTTTTATTCATTTTAATTTTTGTAAAGCTTCTTTTAATCCTTTTGTCTCTTCATCAGATAGTGGTTGATCTGGAAGTCCGCCCGATACTGGCTTGGTATAAAAGCGGGTCAATCCCCGCCCATGCAGTCCGGTCAAGACCACGCCGTTTTTGTGCATGTCCAATAATGTTAACACAAAACTATGGTGTCCGCCAACTTCAGAAAACGGATTGAAGCGCACCAGACTCCAACCAAAAACAGGCAGATTTACTGCACTGATTATTTTTGATTTTTGCTTTGATAAATATATTAATAAAACCGTCAAAGACACCAACCAAAATATATTTACAAAGATTAAAACTAACCAAAACCATGACATATCTATTATTTTATGCTAATATTTGGACAAATGGCAAGCAAACATAAAAAAGGTCCTAGTTTTTATTCTCCGACTATTGAACTACCAGTGTCTCAATTGCAGAAAGATCTGATCCGCACCTTTCTTATTACTCTATTTGTATTTGCACTATTGGGCGGTTTGTACTATTGGTTGGAGCGCGCTGGGGGCTGGAAGATTCTAACGCAAGTATGGCAATACGGCCGATAGCCCTGTAATAATAAAGTAGAAAGCTATCAAATAATTTAGAAGCTTGGGAAACATGAGTACCAAAACTCCAAAAATCAAAGAGATCAATCCCTGAAATGCGCCTCTATTTGAAAATAGTTCTGGTAATAATGACATAAGCCTAATTATATTATATATGTCCGGAGGCTTGTAAGCCAGATTCTGTTTCTCGTGACCAATCTGTCTAATGCCCTCAAGCTTTATCAGTATCGGGGGTAGCTGCCCACTGAAATTCGGAGGTTGCTTTGGGGAGGATTGCTCGTTTCACCCGAGCTTTACCTCGGTTCGTCACTGTTGCTCTAACTAGCGCTTACGCGTGTCAGCTTACACTGACCACCCTGCTACCAAAAGTCTGGACTTTCCTCCCTACTTCGCCTTTACAGGCTACGCGGGGTAGGTCACCGACCTCCGGACTTGTCAATTATATCAGTAAGTAGGACCCGGATGACAACGATAATGGGAACTGCCAATATTGCACCAACCGGACCATTTAGCCTAAACCCAATCATCAAGCCCAATAAAACTATTGCCGGACTTACTCCGAGGGCGGAAGCCATAACCCGGGGAACCAGTAAATTGTTTTCAACGAGTTGCACACCCCAATACAAAGCACCAGTCCCGATGGCAACGATGGGATTGACAGTCAGTGCAACCATAACAGCCGGAACAGCTGAGATCATAGGTCCAAAACTAGGAATTATTTCGAGTGTTCCAGCTAATACCGCCAGAGGTAAGGCACTATCCACACCCAACAACAACAAGCCAATATAGGTCATGGCTCCAACTACAGTCATTAGAAGCAATTCTCCTCTCAGCCACGAACCCAGACTAAATTCTATCTTAGACACAGTCTTTTGCCATTTGTCAGGGATATATTTATTGAGAGATTTACGCTCCAAAAGAAAATAAAAAGTGATAACCATGGTTGTCAAGACATTTATGACATTACCAAACAATCCAAAAGTCAGTCTAAAGACATTTTCTGGAAGAGCACTCAGGACTGATAATAATTCTTTGGTAATTTCTTGCTGATGAGAGCTCAAAAATTCGATTTGTGATATGGCATAGGGAATTTTGGAAATCAATCTGCTCGTTTGCTCAATCATAGTAGGCACCAAACCTGCAATTAAAAACCCAATAACAAGCCATAATATTAAATACAATAATCCTATCGCTGCTATCCGGGGAAGTTTCCATTCTTGGAGTCTGTCGACTAGTGGACTAAGAGTGGCTGTCAAAACAGTAGAAATGAGAACCATGACTACAATATCACGAATAGTCATTAAAAACCACAAAAAACCAATAAATAGAGCGGTAAAGATTATGGTTTTATAGCTGATTTCAACTTTGCGTAGCATAATGGATCAATTATATCAAACCAGGAAATATTGGATTGCTTTTTAAACCAAACCAACTGCTTTTTCATGATGTTTATTTCTTTTTGAATAAAAGATTCATCTAGTCCCCGCTGTTTTACCCGTTTCTCGATTCTTTTAATTAATTCTTCTTTTGGCGCCATTAGTCCAAACTGCAAATACCTCACCTCTGACCCCGATAGTACCTCACCCCCTCCGTCCCCCTCTCCTAATTTAGTAGAGGGGGAAGAAATTTCAATTGCCCGAATTAATCTTCTAGGGTTGTTTCTATCAGAATTATTCATCGACAACGCTTTATCTATATCAAGACTCTTTAAATAATCAAACAATTCTAATACCGATTTATTTGACCTTCTTAACTCTTCGTCTCGAGGAACATCGACATCTGGCAAATTTTGCACTAATGCCTTTATATACAAACCAGATCCACCCACCACAATCGGCAACTTATCACGTGCCAAGATATCCTTTATTGCCTCATGTGCTAATCGTCGCCAAGTCGAAACACTGAATTCTTCTCCAGACTGAATTAAATCCAGAAGCCAAATTCTTGTGTCCCCAAGCAAATCTTTATCTTTACCTGTTTCCAGATCATTACCGATATAAACTTGTCTTGAGTCTGCTGAAATCAATTCTCCATTAAATTCTTTGGCCAATTGAAGTGCCAATCTTGTCTTCCCTGTCGCCGTCGGCCCACAAATTACAATTACTTTATCCATGGTGATATAATTTTACTATGCCGGCGGCACAAAATGATGTAGGTGGTAAATTTCTTGATGGTTCCGACCTGGCTAGTCGCGAAAACGAAGTTCTTAGTGACGCATCCAAAAAACTTAATTTTTCACCTCAAACTCTGATAGGAAGAAGCCATTGGTGGGGATCTCAAGAAATAGGGGCGTTTCATTATCAAGGTCTATACCAAGGCAAACCAGCAATTTTGAAAATACAAGGGGTGAAGCCTGCTAGTAGTGAAATTTTTATGATTCAGTCATTTGCCAAAACAAGCCAAAGTAAAATTGTCCGTCCTCCTTATTTATACGCATATTTGGAATGGGACGATCGAGTTCGTTACGAAGCTTTAGTACTTGAATATATCGATGGGAAGAGAATTGTAAATTTACCAACAAATCCCAATGAAGTTAATCGTTTTTTTGTTGCATATACAGAATACCGAAACAGCTGTCTATCTTATCCGTGGATTACTAAACCAGAAGAAACTATTAGTGCAAAAATTAAATCGGTTTTTGAAAAATGGTCAGAAATAAGCAAGAAAATCTATCCCGACCATCCGCTAAGAAAGGACAGTGACTACGCACTTATAGCTCAGGCGGTAGAGGCACTTTCAAAACATTATAAAAATGTTGATTTGGAGTTCGTACATGGCCACCTTTCAGACGGCGACTTATATCAAGTTGATAAACAAGTTGTTGTCCTTTCAAATCTTTACTGGTCCTGGAGACCTCCTTTTTATGATTCTATCTTTGCATATCATTGGTATAGATATCACTTGAACGATTTAATTGGAACTACACCCAATGTGATAAAAGAACAAAAACAGATATGGCTGGATAGACTCTTTCTTCTTCCCAAAGATGAACATGAGAAAAAACTTCTTGAATTAGCATTACTGGAGAGAGCAACTGCCGGCCTCAATTTGGATGCTCTAAGTGCTAAACCAGATAATCCAATAACGGCGTATTTGATTGACGATACACGCAGGGAATTAGAGAGATTGTTGCAAGATCTAAGCTAAATCTTTACCCGTGAAGACTTCACGGATGATGTCCTCTATCTTGGGTTCTTCGATATTTATATCCTCTACTGGAAAATTCTCGAGAAGCTCGGCTGCTGCAGTTGACGCGGTAGCTCGTTTGACTGAAATGACCGCTCTTGGATAATCAAACTCTTTGATCTCGCCAATCTTTTTCAAATCTTTCTCCGATACTTCTTTACTAAAAACGACTGTCAGCAATTTGTGATTGGCAAATTTCTTGATAATCTCGTCGAGTGCCCCATCAAACAAGACATGACCCTTATCAATGACAATTACTCTCTGACACAATTCTTTGACATCGTCCATATAGTGAGAAGTGAGAATTATCGTGGCATTAAACTTTTTGTTATATTGCTTGATAAAGTCGCGCATTTTCTTTTGCATGACGACATCCAAACCAATGGTGGGCTCGTCTAAAAATAAAATCTTGGGTGAGTGAATGAGGGCTGCTATCAATTCCATTTTCATACGTTGGCCCAGAGACAATTTGCGGACTTGGACCTTGAGAACATCTGAAACATCCAGAAGTGTGACTAGTTCATCCAAAGTCTGTTTGTATTGAGTATCTGGGACTTCATATATCTCTTTGTTTAAGATAAATGATTCAATTGCCGGCAGATCCCACCAGAGCTGATTTTTCTGACCCATGACCAGAGAAAATTGCTTTTGGAAAGCGGGCTTTCTGTCCCAGGGGGTGTAGCCTAAGACCGAGACATCGCCAGCTGTGGGATAGAGCAAACCAGACAAAACCTTTAAAGTTGT
>JAUXUE010000007.1 GCA_030681075.1 Candidatus Amesbacteria bacterium
AGAGGGATCGAGGGTGAGGTGTTTATAGGCATTTGGCAAATAATCCTTAACCCAACTATTCTGTTTCAAAAATTGATACTGTACGCCTCCGCGGTCAAAAATACACTTGGCTTGCAATATTTCATGCGCGTGGTACAAGCTTCTAACCTCTAATTTCAAATTTCTAATATCTAACCACATGTTTGTGCAGATTTTATCAGGTGCAGTTTTGACCCCGGGGAAACGGCGTTGCTTTATAAACATCAAGTTGACTATCAATCTGACAATCCAGAGAGTGTTGGCAGAGGTGATAACCATGAGATCTATATCATCTGATTTTTTGCAGTTACTCATGGCAAGTGACCCAGTCACAAAGATAGCCTCTATAAATGGAATTTTTGCCAACTTCGTAGCTTGGGCATAAGCAATCCCCCACTTAAGCAAACTATATTTTTCCCGCTGTTTGCGTATTCTTTCTAACTTTGGTCTAATTGGTAACCTCTGCACCTTGGTACCTGACCAATATTCCAGTTCTTCCTTCGTCAGTGGATAATCGTATTTATCAAAATATTGAAGTGTCTTATTGTGCCGGGGCGACAAACTGCGTAGCCAAGCCATACTGGGATAATACTCCATTTACTGTTGTTGACAAGGACTTTGTGACTTCAGCGGCTCCCTTGCCTTGGTTTATTCCATCGATTCCTTCGGCATAAGCCGCACCAATTTTTGTATTGATTCCAGTTGCTCCATCAAAAGTATTTGAGGATAGATACCAAGATCTGGCATTGGCGGAAGCATTCACAAAAGGCATAGCCATGGGATTTGTAACAAGAGAAGACATATCAGGTCTTGAATATATTTCTCCAAAGGCACGCGAGTTTGAAGCCACTTGATGCAACTTTTGCATCGTCTCTTTGCTAGATAAGTATTTGATCCATTTCCAAGAGGCTGCACTTTGACTCGAATTTTTGTTGACACCTTCGGCCCAATAGCTGGCCCAGGTGATAGGTTTCTCACCCCGAGCCGAGTCGAGGGGGAGCTGGGGAATGGGACTGACGGTAAACTTTAATTTTGGGTTGATACTCACAAGGTCAAAGGCTCGCCAGGACGGGGCAAAATACATAGCCAGCTTGCCATTGGCAAACATTACAGTTGATTGGGGTAACGTCGAATCCCAAATATGATCGGCTCGATTAAATATCGTGTAATACTGGAGTGATTCTTCAGCCGATTGACCGACGGGATTGGCTAAATTGACATTGTTTTGAAGCATCAACACTCCCAAAATATCCTGCCAGTGGTCCACATTATCGGCAGTCCCGAGAGCTGCTCCAGAGATTAATATTTTGTCGCCACGGGTACATCTACCGTCCGACGAATCACAGACAGACAAATCATTAGCAGTTTTTCGCAGTTCCTCCCAAGCCACCGGAATTTTCTTTCCCCCTTGGGCAAATAGTTGGTCGTTGGTGTACAAAGCAAGGCCATCAATCATAATTGGGACTGCAACATAGCTTCCGCCAAGCCTTAGATCAGATCTGGTGACAGAATAAAAAGTGTTTTCAAATTCTGATGCCGAGAAAACCTCGGCAGGAATGGGAGCCAGGTCCGCGCGAAACATAGGCACCCAAGTGTTATGAATTCTAAATACATCAGGTCCTCTTTTGGCAGCCAAGGCATTTTGCAGTCTTTCGCGGTATTCCCGCTGGGACTGGAAAACATAATTGACTTTTATAGTTGGATTGGCAGCTTCAAAGTCAGAAATTATCGGACGCATGACACTTTCGGGTTCCCACAGACCCCAGTAGGTAATAGTCACAGGCACAGGAGTTTTATTTTTAGAGGGAAGCTTGGTAATTACCAAGGCTATGACCGCAGCCAATATTATCCCTCCAATTATTCCTAATATTAATTTCTTAGTATCCACTATTCAAGTGTAAACTATCGCGCCTTATATTACAAACGTCAAAGCCTTACCCATCTTGTTAGCCCTCCCTGTCCGGCCAATCCGATGCACATACGCGGTATAGTCCTCGGGTTCATCAAAATTGATGACATGTGATACGTCGTCAATATCAAGCCCCCTTGCGGCTACATCCGTCGCAACCAACACCTGCACTTGATTTGTTTTAAACATCGATAGAGCTTTGAGCCTTTGACCTTGGGTTTTGTTGCCATGAATAGAAGCTGCATTAAATCCGGCCGTCAGTAGGGTATTGGCCAGCTTTTCCACATTCCACTTGGTCCGGCCAAAGACCATGACTTTTCTAAATTCATCTTGCTTTAAAAGCTCAAACAATTTGGCGATTTTTTCTTCTTTGGAGGACACTTTAATAATATCCTGATCCACATTTTGGGCAGTCTCAGCAGTTTTTACAGATATTGTCACTGGATTGGGAGCAAATGATCTAATAATCATGTTTATCTCAGGAGAGACTGTCGCTGAGAAAAACAAAGATTGTCGAACGCTTGGCAAGAGAGAAATCAAATATCTAATGTCTTTTATAAAACCAATATCTACCATACGGTCCACTTCGTCCATGACGACCGTTCTATATTCAGACAAATTGATAGCCCGTCTGCCAACCAAATCTTTAAGTCTTCCGACTGTTGCTATGACAAT
>JAUXUE010000009.1 GCA_030681075.1 Candidatus Amesbacteria bacterium
CAAATAACCACTTAACGTCTGACAGATATAAATAGTTTTCGTACAGCTCGAGAGTGGTCGTCGTCAAATTGGTCACATTTTGTTTAAAATTTGAAATTGCCCTGATATATGCCTGGGCTGAACCAACTGTAGACTTACCAATTATTACCATAAAAGCAAAATATCCATCAAAAGCATATGAGACTATATCATCCACCGTTCCCGCCAAATATCCCCAAATCCTGCCTTGTTTCATCAAATTGCTCCGTAGGGATATTATTTTCCCCCAAGCGTCATATATTTTATCCCTCAGATAGTCTTTCATTCCTAAAAGTCTCAAATCCATGTAGGATTTTGTCCTACCCAAAAAATAACTATACATACCTCTAAATCTATGAAGTCCTGAAACTTTATCTTCGAGTTCAAAATCTTTTTTGATAAATATTCTTTCGACAACTAAACTGGGGATAAGTGAAAGCAAGGACAAAAATATGACTATTGGCTGACCAATTGCAAATATTGAAAGTGAAGAAACGACCCCCGATAGATAAGTTGGGAGTTGGAGAACTTGATTGGATACTTGGCGGATTCTTCCACCCGTCTCTCTTTCGATTCTCATATACCGATCCTTAAAATCCGGATTTTCCAGATCGGGTACCGAGATTGAAGCGTATTTAGTAGCTATCATAATTTCCACTTCACTTCCCATTCTCATAATTAGTATTCTGCTCCAGTATCCCGATATTCTTCTAAACAAGGTTTTTATCAGTTGTAAGCACATTCTTCCTAAAACAAGCCAAATAATTATCTGAAAAGATTCTTGAGGTGAAGGATGAGTAATATTAGAAACTAAAATGTCAAAAAACTTTTTGTCTAAGTAAAGACTGGGGATTATTGTAGCGCTGAAAAGAATATTCAAAACTACAACACCAAAAAACATCCCCTTGTTTATTTTCCACATCAATCCGCCCACAAAGGAGTTTATAGATAAGATTTGCCCCAAAGCCGAAAAGCTGGGTTTTCTGAATGCCATTTCTATATTCTACTTCTTTCTCTCTATTTTGTCTTTGCCCATGTAAGACCTGAGTACTTCAGGAATAGTCACCGACCCATCGGCATTCTGATAATTTTCCAAAATGGCAATCGGAGTGCGGGACATGGCCAATATAGTCCCATTGAGCGTATGAACATATTCATTTTTATCTCCAATGCGAGTCTTGATATTTAATCTCCTGGCTTGAAAATCGGTAGTATTGGAAGTGCTTGTCACTTCGCGGTATTTGTTTTGTGAAGGCATCCAGGCTTCAATATCATATTTACGTGAAGCAGCGTTACCCAAATCACCCGAGGACATTTTGATAACTTGATACGGAATTTTCAGCTCTTGCCAAATTTCTTCTTCAAAAGCCAATAACTTCTCATGCCAAGTATCCGATTCTTCGGGCAAACAAAACACCACCATCTCTACTTTGCGAAATTCGTGTGTGCGGAGAGTTCCCCTGACATCCTTTCCATAACTTCCTATTTCTTGGCGATAACAAGATGAGTATCCAGCATATAATAACGGTAACTTTGAAGAATCTAACACTTCATCTGTATGCATACCTATTAGTGGTATCTCAGCTGTTGCAATTAGGTCCAAATCTTCGCCTTCGACATGATAAATTTGGCGTTCCTTATCACTTCTGGCTTGAAATCCACAACCCACGATATTTCTCTCTTTGACAACATTGGGGGTAATGACTGGTGTAAATCCATGTTGTACTGCCTTGGCAAAAGCATAATTAACCAATGCCATTTCCAATAAAGCCCAATCTCCCTTGAGATAATAAAATCCCGATTGTGCGACTTTGGCACCTCTTTCCAAATCAAGAGTATCTGTCAGCAAACCTATATCTACGTGATCACGGATAGGAAAATTAAAGATTGGAATTTTTCCTACTGTTTTTATAACTTCGTTTTCTTCAGGTGTACCGACCTTGACGTCCGAAGCCGCAGGATTTGGAATTTTGACCATTAGATCATCAAATTTCGTGTCCATGAGTTTAAATCCGTCTTCCAAGTCTTTTAATTTTGTTTTTAACTTTTTTCCTTCTTCAATATCGTCTTTTGTCAGTTTATTTCTAGCTGCCCGCAATTCTTCTACTTCGTACATAGCCTTGCGACGCTTTTCATCCAAAACTATTAATTCATCAACCACACTACCGTCAAAGCCTTTGGCAATCGTGGCTGTTTTGATTCTTTCTGGATTTTCGCGGATTATTTTGATGTCAAGCATAGACTATATTATATACTTCCGCCCCGAAGGAGTTGCCAGCTGAAGTTAGGTACTCAATTTAGAAATCTTCAAGCTCCGTAGTTGGATGCTACATCACAGCTTTGGATTATGGTATCACAAACCAATCTCACTTGCAATAGATTGCATGGCGGAGAGGGCGATACTAACAAAATCTGGGGGTTTAATACCCAATTTTTCTTCACACTGTGCTATTTGGGAACGATTAACGGCTTTGGCGAATTCTTTTTTGGGAAACTTCTTAAGCACTGATTCCACAGATAGGTCCACGATTTTTCTGGAAGGCAGGACAAGAGTACAAGCCACAATAAATCCAGTCAATTCGTCGCAACACTCTAGTGACCATTCCATGGGACCCTCTAGATGAGCCAAATGTGTGTGATGAGTGTTATGTGATTGAAGTGCATGAGTAAACCTAGGATCATCAATTCTGGAAAGTGTGACTATAGTATGTTTTTCAGGCGTTTCCTTGGTCTCTTCCCAATCCGAATCGTGAATAATTCCAAGAATCTCCCATGTCTCTGGATCTCCACCAAGTTTTTCTGCCAAAGCTTTCATGACTATTCCTACACTCAGACAATGCCGTCTTAAGTTCTCATTTTGAATATGGTCATTTAGGAGCTTAATGGCATCATCACGTGTAAGTGTCATTTTTCAGGCCGAAGAGTTGGAAATAAAATGACTTCTTTAATTGACCAGGTGTTTGTAAAAAACATAGTCAGGCGATCCATGCCGATACCTATACCACCGATGGGGGGCATACCATATTCCATAGCTTCCAAGAAATCTTCATCCACCTGTTGGGCTTCATCCTTGTCACTTCTGGCAGCCTTGGTGTCCATCTCAAAACGCTCCCTCTGAACTAGGGGGTCGGTCAACTCTGACCATCCATCACAAATTTCGCGACCACCAATATAGCCTTCAAATCGTTCTACCCAACCAGATTTTGATCTGTGCGGCTTGGATAATGGACTGACTTCTTGAGGATAATCAATTACAAAAATTGGTTCGATAAGAGTCTTTGATATTTTCTTGTCAAATATGTCAAAAATTAATTGTCCTTTTGAAACACCTTTTACCACTTCTATCTTATTTTCTATAGCATACTTAATTAAGTCATCTAAAGACAACTTCTCAACATCTAGTTCCAATCTCTCAATTAATAAATCCGTCATACAGACTCTAGGCCATTTTTTACTTATGTCAATTTTGTGTTCGTCCACTTGCATCTGAGCCTTACCGTATATTTTATTGGCCAAATGTTTGATAAGTCCTTCGGTTCTATCCATTACTCCGTGGTAATCGGTATATGATTCGTACCATTCCATCATCGTAAATTCTGGACTATGGGAATGGTCTATTCCCTCGTTTCGAAAATCACGCCCTATTTCATATACTTTCTCATAGCCTCCCACCACCAACCTTTTTAAATATAGCTCAAAGGCAATTCGCAAATAAAAATCAGTATCTAGGGCGTTCATATGGGAGATGAATGGTTTAGCATTAGCCCCTCCATAAAGTGGATGAAAGATTGGTGTTTCTACCTCTACAAAACCCTGACTATCGAGATAATTTCTAGTCTCACGTAGAATTGTCGATCTTATCTTAAATTTGTTTTTTATTTCAGAATCCAACAATAAATCAAGATATCTTTTTCGATATCGTTCCTCGGTATCTTTAAGTCCACTCCAATCATCTGGTATGGGACGAAGCGATTTCCCCAAGATTTCAAAGTAATTCACGTCAATAGTAATTTCACCTGCTTGAGTTTTGACCACTTTCCCTTTTACTCCCAAGAAATCACCCATATCTAGTAGCTTTAATATTTTGAACTTATCGACCAATACTTTCTTTTGAAAAAGAAGCTGAATTTGACCGGAAGCATCTCTCAAGTCCATAAAGATTACATTCCCATGCTCACGCAATTTCCAAATTCTACCTGCGACAGAAATCTCTTCATCTAATGAATTTAATGCTTGGGCAATGTTTATTTTGGCAATAGAAAATCCAGTCGGGAACGGATTAATATCCAGAGCCTTGAGTTTGTCTAGTTTAGCTAGACGTAATTTTCTTATTTCGTCTAAACGAGTAGCCATAATCTGATTTTAGCTTATGGACATCACTGTGTATACTACCTTGCCAGCAGGAGCTGCCACATCCACCTGTTCACCTATCTTTTTACCCAATAAGGCTTTACCAAGTGGTGAGGTATGCGAAATTTTCTTTTGGGATGGGTTGGCTTCCCATTCACCCACAATTTCAAAGACAACTTCGGCTTTGCCTACTTTGACTTTGACAGCGTGACCAAATGACACTTCAGAATTATTTGTTGGTTTTGTAACTTTGGCGATTCTCATTAAATCTTCGAGTTCAGAAATTTGACCGTCTACAAATGACAAGGATTCCTTAGCATCTTGGTAGTCACTATTTTCAGATAGATCACCCATGCTCCGAGCTAGAGATAGTCTCTCGACCAATTGCGGACGCTTTATAGACACCAAAGATTCAAGCTCACTTTTGAGCTTGATTAAACCCGTTTTAGTAACAAGAATTTGGTTGTTCATAATCCAAAAAAAATACCCGCCCGAAGCGCGTCTGTGTATCCTACCGCTTTTTATTGGACTTGTCAATGATTATTCGTTGTGACTCCACAGGGAATCGGACCCCTGCCCGAAATGCTTCGCATATCGAAGCAGGCGGGCTGGTTTACAGATTGAGAATCTATTTGGTGACCCCGCGGAGAATCGGACTCCGATTTACAGGTTGAGAACCTGCCGTCCTAGCCGTTAGACGACGAGGCCATTAGTCTTTGTTGTGATGCCCCGTCTATTTTATCAGAAGGAACTAATTTAAGGGCTATCTTTAGGACTTGATCAAGGTGACTGACAAAATGAAACTTCAATTCTTTTTTGACATTGTCTGGCAAATCTACTAAATCTTTCTCATTATCTTTTGGCAAGATGACAGTCGTAATCCCGGCTCTGTGGGCAGCGATAACTTTCTCTTTGACTCCACCTATTTCCAGCACTCTTCCCCGCAAGGTAATCTCCCCGGTCATGGCAACTTCACGGCGGACAGGTAAATCGGTCAGAGATGATATGACAGCTGTGGCAATAGCAATTCCAGCCGACGGTCCATCCTTGGGGACAGCCCCCTCGGGAACATGAATATGAATATCCAGCTCTTTGTAAAAATTTTCCTTTAGCTGAAGCGTATCCCATCGGCTTCGGATATATGAGAAGGCTGCTTTGGCCGATTCCTTCATGACATCACCGAGTTGGCCTGTCAGCTGTAGTTCCCCTTTGCCCGGCATGTGAGCCACCTCAATAAACAAAATGTCTCCACCGGCGGATGTCCAAGCCAGACCAGTACTCATGCCAATTTCATCGCGCGTCTCTGCCAAAGTCTCGGGCATTTTTTGTGGACCCAAATATTTGGAAATGTCTTTTGGTAAAATTTTGTCACCCGATGAAAATTTCTTTTTCTCCGCAATCTTACGGGCAATTTTCCGGCAAATCTTGGCAATATTACGCTCGAGATCACGGACACCGGCCTCGCGGGTATAGCGGGTAGCAATTTCTTTGAGAGCTCCATCTTCGATTTGCAAATCAGATGGCAAAGCGGCTTTTGCTAGATTTTTGGTCCAGATATAATTTTTGGCAATTTTGACTTTTTCGTCTACCGTGTATCCTGAAAAATAGATGACTTCCAGGCGGTCCCTGAGGGCTGAGGGTATGGTATCCATCGTGTTTGCTGTAGCAATAAAAATAACTTGGGAAAGATCAAACGGGACTTCCAGATAATGATCCGAAAAAGCATTGTTTTGCTCGGGGTCGAGAGCCTCCAAGAGAGCTGAAGATGGATCGCCCCGGTAATCTGAAGCCAATTTATCTAATTCATCGAGCATAAAAACCGGATTTTTGGTTCCTGCAGT
>JAUXUE010000024.1 GCA_030681075.1 Candidatus Amesbacteria bacterium
GCCGGACAATACTAGACAATAGTAAGCATTCTTCCTCGAGGAAGAATAAACTTGCATCCGAATCTTAGATAGCTTGTCGACTAGTAAATCGTGAATAGCCGGTGGATTTTTGATAAATTCCACTTCTGCGATGGGTCCAAATATACCGGTTACAATACCCATAATTTTTAATTTATAATTTTTAATTTTTAATCAATAATTAATTTTTAATATTCAAATTTTTAAACTACTTAGAACTGGACGATATTTTGCTAAATATAAGTGTTAATTCTTTAGCCTCTGACCAGAGATTACGACATTCTTCTTTTAGTTTATCATCATCCAGAGATTTCCCTATTAATTCCAGCCAATACATTGTCTCTTTGGCCTCTTTTTTACATATAAAAATTTTGTTTTGAAAATCTTTCTTGCTTGATGCACCGTTGGCTTCATGATAATTAGCCCCAATACTCGTTCCCGAGCGTAACCCTTGATTGATTAACGGAATCAAGATGTTATTTTGTGGACACTTTTTAAGGAAACTTATTAATTTTAAGGAAAAGTCAGTTGTTCTTTGTTCTAAATCGTAATTAGCCATATTTATTAAAAATTTGGATTTAAAAATTGATTAAAAATTATAAATTAAAAATTAAAAATTGTTCAGGAATCAGCTCCATAAGCTGATTCCTGAAATAGTATTTAACTGCTTACGTGCCATGGCTTTGTGAGAAGCTTTTCTCGAAATAACACTAATATTCTTTAGACTATTATCCACGCTTTCAGCAGCTTGGTCTAGGTGAAAAAGACGGCTTGCAAATTTGGCCAGCTGACCCTCGTGAATTGATTGGGAAAAAAGGGTAGTAATAATCTCCCGTTCAAACATCTGTAAAACCTCAGTTATATTTGGTTCAAATAAGTACATATTTTTCTCGACTGTGCCAGATGTCAATACCACTTCATCACCAGAAATACTTGTAACTGCAGGGTCTTGACTAACAAGACTTCTGTATTTTCCATGAAAGACATAAATACGCTCAAATTGTAACAAATAACGCATAATAATACTAAGATTATCGGTGTCCAGACCCTTGTCTGAAAAATCAAAATAATTGTACATCAACTCCGGATTGCGCTCGTAAATCATACGCACTCCGAGCTTACCAATTACCACCGCTTCTGCTTGCCGTTTTTGAACAAATTCCATAAATAAATCATATGTTTTGTTTATAATATCGCCATATAGTCCCGTATTTGCTGAGACAAAGACTGCTACTGACCGGTTATTGCGATTTAGTGTCGATATAGTCATCATGTTTACTCCATCATGAAGATTGCTCTTGGCATCAGCAAAAACTCCAGACAGACCATCTAAGAAATCACGCGATTTGAGTACTGATCCGCGGATAGCTTGCATGCGCAGTGCCGCCACCTCTTCGTAAGTCTCAACCAGACCTTTTAGACCTAATAAATCTGATGTTGTTTCTTTTATTTGTTTTTTTGTCATCTCAAATTGAAAATTGTAAATTATTAATTTTGGCAATCAACTGATCTACTGTCTCACAACCATCGAGAATTGTTTGAATTTTGGTTTTGTCATATGTTTCGATCGCCTTACTTATCTTTTTGGGATCAAAATTACTCGAAATTACCATGGCAAACATAACCATGGCCAGAGGTAGAGGAACAATTTCATTAATCGGTTGATCAAAAAATTTCCAAATCTTTTCTCCCAAATCCAGAGAAGCACGAGAATTTTCTCCTAGTTCTGTCCCAAACTTGATAAATCTGGAGGTTCGTTCGTAGTCTGTCAGCATCTGCAAAAGCCTATGAGTGACATCTTTTTGGAGTGGACTTTGAGTCTGCCGGCCGACACGGGTGACAGACAGGAACGGATCAATAGCCGGTCTACGCCCGGCAAAAAACAATCCTGAATCAAAATAAATATGCCCGTCAGTCATAGACATCAAATTGGTCTGAACATAACCTGTCATGTCTCCCATTTGAGTTTCTGCCAGAGGCAAACAGGTAATAGATCCCTTGGCAAAACTCCCAGCCCTCTCCAAAAGCTTGGAATGAATATGGAAAATATCTCCAGGATAGGAGTCACGACCGGGAAATTTGCGGGAAAGCAAAGCTAATTCCCGATAATACTTGGCGTGGGTAGTCATATCATCAATTACCAAAAGAACATCGCGCCCCTGATCTCGGAAATATTCTGCTAAAGTGACTGCTGTGTATGGAGTCAAAAATATCTCACCACTCGAGTCATTTGATCCTGAAGCAATCATGATAGTTGATTTTGCCAAATCGTTTTCTTTAAGAAAATTCCAAGTTTGTAAAATCTCCATTTTCCGCTTGCCGACTGCAGCATAAATACAGATATTACCCGCTCTCACTTGGGTTTTGACAGCCCTCCACAGAAGCTGGGATTTACCAGTCTTGCGGTCCCCCAAAACCAATTCGCGTTGCCCATGACCGAGTGGAATTAATAAGTCAACCAATATTACACCTGTTTCAAATCCCCTGGTAATTCTCTTTCGGCTCGCAATGCCACTCGGTCTGACGTCAACTGGTCTCCATTCCATGTCTGACTCACTCCAGTCTTTCTTTCCTTCCATGGGTTCACCCAAAGAATCAATCAATCTGCCGAGCATTTTTTTCCCTGCTAAAATTGAAAACGGGTACCCTACTCTCACGACTCTTGTGCCTACCCGAAGAGCAGATTTTGAGAATACCATGACTTCTGCGATATTTGGGTGAAGTGATATTACCTCGCCTCTTTGACCTGATTCAAATAATACTTGTTCACGAAGACACACTCCGGGTAGTCCTGACACGCGAGCTACCGAGAGCATCAGTTCCTCGACATAACCCATTTCAGAAGTTTTAGCTAAGCAATCTTTGAATGTCAGCATAGACAGTATCACTCTTCGAATAATTTTTGTATTTCCCATTCCACACAATTTGAGCCCCCGCTATGATGGCGGGGTCGACATTAATATCCAGTACGACATTTTCTCCCACATTTTTCTTGACCCAGGCCGAATACGTATTAATATTAATTCTAGTCGGTTCATAAGCCAGGGTCAAATGCAACTCTCGCAAATTTTCAATTTCCAATTTCCAATTTTCAAGATCACCCTTTCTCTTTTCCAGTTCCAAAATAGTTGATTCTCGAACCACTTGCTTCTTTTTAGACTGATATTTACTACTCATGAGTATATCAATCTCTTGTCTCAATAGATCAACTTGATCTTTAGTTAAATAATCCATTTTGTTTGGCCTCCTCTAGTGCATCAACCACCAATTTTTGGTGTTCGTCAGCGTCAATAGTTTTACTTAGCAATTTTTGAATAATCTCTGCCAGTACTTTATTGATTTTCTGGTCACTTGTAGCAATTTGCTTGGCTTTAAATTCCTCAATTTCTTTTCTGACCTCTTCGTAACGTGCGGCTATTTTTTCACCTACTGTTTTTTCAATATTGATTGTTTCAATTTCTAAGGCTTTTTTGAAGTCATTTATCTCACGCTGTGCAACTAAATTCAATGCCGTGTCTATCTTGGTACTAATTTTCTCTTGATGTGCCGAGGCTTGGATCCTAGCATTTTTTAATATTTTATTGGCTTCTTCGCGCGCTTCATCTAGAATTTTCAAGGTTTTTTTGTGGATAGTTTCACTCGACTGGT
>JAUXUE010000049.1 GCA_030681075.1 Candidatus Amesbacteria bacterium
TTTGGACCCATCGCAGAAGTGGAATTTATCAAAAATCCACCGGCTATTCACGATTTACTAGTCGACAAGCTATCTAAGATTCGGATGCAAGTTTATTCTTCCTCGAGGAAGAATGCTTACTATTGTCTAGTATTGTCCGGCTCAGATCTGATTTATCGTGGCTTAGAGCTTGAAAATACCAATTCTTCTCTTTCTATCCCGGTGGGTGAAGGTATTTTGGGAAGAGTGATTGATATTTTTGGCAGTCCGGTCGATGGCCGTGGGGAAATCACAACCAAAGACACTAGAAATCTCTTGCAAACACCACCCAGTTTTGCCAGTATTCAATCCAAGCAAGAGATTTGGGAAACCGGTATCAAAGTAATCGATTTGTACTCTCCGCTTATCAAGGGAGGTAAAATGGGTCTTTTTGGGGGAGCTGGTGTCGGAAAAACCTTACTTCTTTCAGAAATTCTTCATAATGTAGTAGGCGATAAATTAAAAAATAATGTCTCAGTCTTTTCAGGAGTAGGTGAACGTACTCGTGAAGGCCAAGAATTGGTAGAGGAGCTAGAACAAAGAGGAGTCTTGGGATCGACAGCCTTAATATTTGGGGCTATGGGTGAAAATGCGGCCGTTCGGTTCCTCACGGCTCTGGCTGGTGTTTCCTTGGCTGAATATTTCCGGGATGTCATGCACAAAAATGTCCTGTTCTTTATCGACAATGTCTTTCGCTTTGCCCAAGCCGGAAATGAGATGGCAACTCTCATGAACACCATTCCGTCAGAGGATGGATATCAATCCACTCTAGCCTCTGAAATGGCAAATTTTCATGAAAGATTAATTTCCACCGATTCGGGAGTAATTTCTGCCATTGAGGCCATTTATATACCTTCTGATGATATATTGGATCATGGCGTCCAATCTATCTATCCTTACCTGGATTCAGTCGTCACTCTATCCCGTCAAGTATTTCAGGAAGGTTTAATGCCAGCAGTCGATGTGCTGACTTCTGGATCTTCGGCTCTAACTTCGGGAGTAGTGGGTCGTGAACATTATGAGACAGCTATCAAATCTCAAGCCATGATGAAATTTGCCGAAGGACTAGAACGCATAGTGTCTTTGGTAGGCGAATCGGAACTTTCGGCAGAAAATCAATTGCTTTACAAACGAGCTCGAAAAATAAAGAATTTTATGACTCAGCCATTTTTTGTGGCAGCCACTCAGACTGGACGGGCGGGGGTATTTGTACCTGTGGCTGAGACAGTGACTGATGTTGCCAATATTATGAAAGGAAACTATGATTCAGTTTCTGAGGAAAAGTTTCTATATATTGGCAGTGCCAGGGAGATTAAATGATAATTTTTAATTTACAATTTTCAATTTACAATGAAATTCCAATTTATCAATTTCCAAACGGTTTGAAAATTAAATCATTGAAAATTATTTGAAAATTGAAAATTGAAAATTGAAAATTATGTTAAAAGTATCAGTCAGAGATAGTGAGGGAATAAAATTTAATGGATTGGCTCAGTTTATTTCCTCGGTCAATAGTGTAGGTCCTTTTGATATTTTGGCTGGACACAGTAATTTTATATCATTAATACGCAAAAAAATAGAGATCACAGAGCCCGGTGGCAAGAGAACTGAATTCAATTTGGAATCTGGAGTTATCCAGGTTCTCAAAGATAAAATTAATGTATATATTGGGTCATAATGATGCAATTTTACAAATTGGATAATGGCGTTCGTGTAATTCTAGTTCCGATAGCCGGTATTCAAAGCGTAGCTCTGGGTATTTATGTCCGGGCAGGGACAAGGGATGAAACAGCAGAAAATAATGGAGTCGCTCATTTTTTGGAACACATGGTATTCAAAGGTAGTAAAAATTATCCTACCCCAGAATCTTTAATGGTTTTAGAGTCTACGGGGGGATTCAAAAATGCCGGAACATCTCAAGAATACACGATGTATGAAGCCAAATTACCAAGTGACAAGCTAGATCTTGGCCTATCCGTTTTATCTGATATTGTCCTATATCCGCTTCTGAATTCTGAAGCGCTAGAGAATGAAAAGAAGACAATATTAGAAGAAATCAAACGCCGCAACGATCAAAGTGAGGAACTAGTTGTTGAAAACTTTTACACGATGCGCTATAAGAATGCATTAACGACGCTTGGAACTGTAAAAAGCGTTAAATCCCTTCATAGAGACCGGTTTGTATCCTTCTGGCAGAAAAACTATAATACTGCTAATTTACTTATCTGTATCTCAGGAAAATTTAATAAACCAGAGTTAGAAAAATATTTTGGTCATTTGCCAAGTGCACAGCAAATATCTTGGTCAAAGCCAGAAATAATTCCGGGACCAATGATAAATATTATCGAGAGACCTGCAGACCAGCAAGTGCAGATGACTTTAGGGGGAGAAGCCTTTGCGATGACAGACCCAAGAAGATTTGCCCTGAGTGTCTTGTTTAGAGTCTTGGATTTCGGCTTATCAGGGCGGTTATTCAAGGCTACCCGCATTGACCGAAATTTGGTATACAACATTCATGCCGGGGCAGATCTTGACTCAGACCATGGCTCATGGCTTGTTATGGCCGGTGTCAGCCACCAAAATCTTAAGGAGCTTTTGGAAGTAATTCTTAAGGAACTTAAGTTGCTTAAAGACGAACCTCTTGAAGACTCTGAACTCGCTGATGCCAAGGAAAAAGTCCGAGTTCCTCTACTATTTTCCTTAGAAAGCCCGCTCTCACAGATGGAATGGTACGCCCAGCAAGCACTCTTTAGGCCACAGGAAATTTTGACCCATGCCCAGGCTATCGAAAAAGTCATGGCAGTCACGGCTGAGGACATCCAAAACGTCGCCCGTGACCTATTTACTACCAATAATTTGTATCTCAGTCTTGTTGGCCCTGTAAAAAATGGCGAATTGCATGATACAATTCTAAAGATATGAATTTTATTCAGCAAACAGTAGTCTTAGTCAAGCCTGACGGCATCAAACGAAAGATGGTTGGGGAAGTAATTTCAAGATTTGAAAAAGTGGGACTAAAAATGATGGCTCTAAAGATGGTATGGGTTGACTCTGATTTTATAGGTAAACACTATCCAGATAGCGAAAGTTATTTAAAAAGTGTAGGAGATAAAACTTTAGAAAATTATTTAAAATATGGATTTGATCCAAATGAAAGTTTAGGTACAAATAATCCTGTTGAGATTGGAAGATTGGTTAGAAAATGGAACATGGACATGATGGGTAAAGGTCCACTGGTTGCAATGCTCCTTGAGGGAATTGAAGCAGTTATTTTAGTAAGAAAAATGGTAGGTCCTACAAATTTAGCTTCAGCTTTGCCAGGTACAATAAGAGGCGATTTTTCTTCGGACAGTCTTATGTTGGCAAATCTTGAGAGAAGACCAATTAAGACTTTGATTCATGCGTCTGGAAGTGTGGAAGAAGCGGAGTTTGAAATTAAATTGTGGTTTAAAGAAAACGAAATTCATAAATATAAAATGCCGGATGACGAAGAGTAACTTATAGTAACGATATATAAAATTGTAGAGACAAAAGTACTCATTTGTGAAAATTGCCTATTGACAG
>JAUXUE010000032.1 GCA_030681075.1 Candidatus Amesbacteria bacterium
AAGCTTATCTTTATTTGAAATATCGTTTTTATTCAGTAAGTTTGTAATATATTCTTGATCTAGCTTTATCAATTGTGTACTATAATTAACTGCTCTTATTGAGTCAGAAAATGATACAAACAGCTTCTTACTTCCAAGATATTTTGTTGAAAAATAGTTTTCAAAGTTGACAACATTTTTGGGAATTTCCAGAGATTGATAGCTTTGTGCCAGTTTTAACCTTGATCTTACAATTCTGAAGACTTCAGGGAAATACCGATCAATTTTTGGATTTGTGGGAAAAACCTCAGACATATTTAATAATTTTAAATTGATTTGATTATTCTTCTTAATTGATAGAATTAATTGTCGATAATTTGCTTTGAATATTATCGCTGGCTTTACCGCATCGAGGAATCTTTTGCCATATTTATTTTTTATATTAAGTTTCTGTATAGCGTTATTCCATTCATTGTTTCTTGAATAATTCCGCGGGTTAATTAAATAATTGGAGAAAGTAATAAAAAATGGAAACGAGGCGTACTGTTCACGAATCGGATTCACCAATACTCCATCTAACTGGATCAAAACGCTGGGTTGTAATTTAACAAACCCTCCTAAGTTAAATACGCCAACATTTTGCTCACAATCGTTTACTGGATAATTTGACCACCAGATTATTTTCTGGCATTTAGTAATTCTCCTTACTCTTTCAATATCGTTTATAGAAATAGTTTTTGAAAATATATTATTCCCTGTCCACATTAAGGATATATTTTGATTAAGTGAATTTAGAGTTTTTGTAAATAAGGATCGCTTTTTAAAACAATAATCTGGTGTACATAACCAGAATTGTTTAGGTTCACCCAACTTATAATAAACGGAATTAGTTAGGTTTACTATTTCTTTGCCGACCAATTCTCCCAAATTGGACTTTTGGTTATCAATTGAATCATATGCATAAGGGATATCGTCAAATAGTAAGCAAAAACTATCACAACCGATCTCTTTTAGTTGGTTGAATTTTTTAATAATATTGCCCGCAGCTTGTCTTTTTCCCAGAGTAGGGTTCAGACCAAATACAAACTCAATATTTAGATTCTGACACAATTTAATTGTTTGTTGCAATTCAATAAGTTTCTTTTTTGGATACCGTTGTCCCCATTTCTTGACTACATAAGGGTCATCTTTGGGACAATAAAGATATGTATTCAAATTATCGGCATATTGACCTAAAAAACTGATAGTTTCAAGTCTATCATTGTTTGGCCACATGTTTAGTGGGCGAGAGAAGAAACCCTCTACTATTCCATAGAATTTAACTGTATTATCCACGTGCCTCCTTCCTTCTCAATTATCGAGTAGTTTTCTGGAGTGATGTTAATATTACATCTTCTCAATACCATCAACAGAGGTATCGTAAAATCAGAATAAACTTCAGGGAGTGAAGATGGAATTGGGAATCTGGCCAACGTTTTATTTATGACTTCCAATTTTTCTTCACTACTAGACGTTTTTGTTTCGTCTGTCTTGATGGGTTTACGTCTAACTGGATCTTCTGCACTAAATGACGATACCCATTGTGATATTGGAGGTTGGCGTAGTAGCTTCCACGATTCAACCGCACGCCTATTGCTCCAATCAAATACCACTTGATTCGAAGTATTTATACGATCAAGTCCACTAACATACGCAGTCATTCGAATATTGGAGTCAAGTTCGTCTTCTTTAACTCTGTTAAGTCCAAATCCAGCTTTACGAGCCACACTCTCCATTCTTTCAGCCTGTGGTACTTGAATTCCTCTTTGAACAGCTTCACCAAAAATTATTTGTTTTCTAGTTTCCTTTGGCAAAATGGACCAGTTCAATGGAAGCTTTAGAATTTGTGGAATCTCTCGCATTAATTCTGATCCTAACCACAAGAGGGGAATACTTTTTGTAGGGTAATTATCAGAGTCCCAGTCACTAGTATATTGAATAAAGTTTACAAGTTTATTGTTAGAAAAATCATTTAAAACCTTACTAATGTCTCCCTTTCTAAATCCTTGAAAATCACCGTCCATCTGCATAATTATTGGAGGTAAAGAGTTAGACGATGTGGAACTTAATTCGTTTACATATAATTTCATAGCACAGATTGACAAAATGTCTCTTATTAATCCGATGGGCACATCATTGGGATTAGTCGCCATTTCATCAGAAAAAGGACCATCTGTATTACCCATGACATTTGGGATTGTACACTCTAGAGCTATTGCGTTTAACCCTTTTTCAAAAATAATTGCCTTAGCTACACTCATTGTAGTGTCGGGTAGTTTCCCTTCAGGTCGATTGCCTAGAATTAACAGGCCAGTTTCTCCCGACTTTACGCTCTGATCGACAGAGAGAACCTCAAGAGTTTTTCTAATAGATTCTTGTTCTTGATTTCCAAAACTGGCTATGGGAATTGTTACAATCATTTTTGGTTGTTTTTTCCAATTTTCATCAAATATCAAAAGATCTGTTAATAAATTAATATCAGGATAAGACCAACTAACCCGTCTGAGATATTCTAATACCTGCTGACATGGATCTGTCTTAGGAATAGACAATCTAGCCCTCTCTCTGCGAAGAGCTTCGTTTGCAATTATCTGATAGTTGCGCATTGCGCATTCTGTAATCATAGGGTAGGTGAGGGGAATTGAACCCCCATTTTCAGCTCCACAAGCTGACGTGCTAACCTTTGCACTACACCCACCAAGTAAACACCCGCCTTCGTTGATACTTCGGAGAGGCAAAGAAAAACCTCTCGTACAAAAAGCACGAAAATAATAATTCAAAAGGAACGATAGGTACTAAAAAA
>JAUXUE010000067.1 GCA_030681075.1 Candidatus Amesbacteria bacterium
AGTACAATTGGGCAAAAAACAAAGCGTGGTGATTTTTCTTGAGCAATAATAGTTTCTGGGCAGTATCCCATGCATCATCTGCACCATCGATCCAGATTTTTACTGCATCTATTTGAGTCATAGTTTTATTTTAACATAACAGGCCTAGTAACGGCCAAAGGTAATATCCTGCTTGACCGAAAAAGGCTTGCCTTTTTCGTCCCAGGTTACAGTGACCGTCAAGTTGTCGCCTGTCTTAACCAAGTCTCTTTTGAATTCACCCGTAGTACAAACTCCGGTAGTATTCCAATCCAAAGTATTGAAACAATATGTCCCGTTTTTGGCAGAAAAATCCGGCCAGCTTTTGTTTTTTTCAGACCTGAGCCACTCTACAGCTTCTGTGGCCAATTGATTGGCCGTAGTCTGGGATTTGCTGTAAGTAGAATTGGAAATTGATTTAGTTGTACTTTGTATCAAAGCCACGATGGCTACCATGGCCACAGCCAAAGCGATTACCAATTCGATAATAATTTGGGCAGGTCTAAATTTCATTGAATCAATCCCAAGCTACTAACAGTGATTGTCTTTGTGCCAACAGTAATTGTACCAGCAGTAGCTCCTTGCCCCAAGGCATAAAACTTTATTATTGCCGGATTGGCTGTAATTATATTGTTGGAAGCTAGATTGTAGGTATTGGTAGTAAATGCACTGCCACATAATTCTTGCAATACAAAAGATTTTTGTAGAAAACTTACTTGCCAAGCCTCAAGACTGCTCGCACAATTTACTTTTTTGCCACTGTTAACATTAGTTTTTGCTATATTGAGCGTTTGGATAATTAGAGAGACATCTGAGTCCAAGGCTTGGTTGCGGGTGGCATTTTTGTAGGAGGCGATACCAGCGGAAAAAATTATCATAACGATTCCAATCGAAACTAACATTTCAATAAGTGTGAAGCCTTGTTTCATGGATTTTTGGTGACATAACTGCATGCTCCAGTACTGCCAATCTCGATAGTCGCGCAAAGCGTATAAGTTTTACAGGTTGTGGTACATGTAGCAGGCGTATAAACATAAGATTGAGTAGAGATCGGATCAGCTGGCCAAGTGCTAATAAAATCGGGGGAAAGAGGATTTTTGGTTAATGGATATCCACCATTGTCACTTCTATATATTTCTAAAGCTGATCGAATGCTTTCCAGATCAGCCTTGCGTTTGCCGTCTCGGGCAGATTTTTTGCTGGCTTCAAAGGCCGTCAGAGATGCTCCCATGATGAGGGCCATAATAGATAAAGCTACTAATAATTCTACAAGTGAAAAGCCTTTTCTCATAGATCACAATTACTGTCTATAGCGACTGAACAATCGAGTGTGGTTATACCAGATTTTCCGTTTGAACAAATTTGATAGAGTTTCTTTTGCACTTCCACACAGGCATCCAATACATAGATTGCTGCGTCAGATGAGTAACGATAAGCTCCACCCTGTGGTTCGGTAGGATGACTCGCAAGATAGTCTGGTACTAACAAATTAGTACTGGCTGGATACGCTCCTTGATTATTGGACGACCAATTTTCCAAAGCCACCCGGTATTGATTGAGATCAGATTGTCTTCGGACATCACGCCCACGTTTTTGACTGCCCATGAAATTGCCAATAGCCATAGTTGACAGAATACTTACTAGTGACATGGCCACCATAAACTCAATCAGTGTGAATCCTTTTTTATTTACTAACATACCAGTTACATTGTATATCCTTTTTATAATCTTTGTCACCCTTGTATTCCAAAGTCACACATATTTTATATTTGTTACGCTCAGGATTGACTGAATAAATATATTTTAGATCTTTGTATTTTTGGGGATCTTCTGGTAATTTTTTCAAATAAGTGACATTGTGAATATCTATCATCGGTCCTTCTCCCCAAGGGCAAGTTTGAACTGCCATATAGCCACAGCTTTTTATTTCACCCTGAGCGGAGCCGAAGGGATAAATTTTATAATCGGCAAAATAAGCATCAAGTGCCCGGCCAACCAGCTCAACATCAGCTTTTCTCTGGGCATCCCGGGTTTTCATCTGACTGATTTTTAGCTGAAAAAAAGAAACTCCAAAAATAGAAAGAAGAACACAGGTCACAAAGATTAATTCTTGTTTAGAAAATAGCATAATTAAGAGTATACGCTATCCAACCACCAATTATCAAAAATGGGCCAAAGGGGACGGCGGTTTTTAACTTAGCTTTTTTGGTCAACAACAGGTAAGCCCCATATATTCCACCGATGACAAAAGCGAGCCACAGCGCATTAATTATTTTTGGAAATCCCAACCACAGTCCCAAGACTGCCGCAATTCCAATATCTCCACTTCCCATAGCTCTCTTTTTTGTAATCAACCAAATCCCACCAATTGAAAATAATCCAACAATTAAACCAAAAATTGGATTTTGAAAATTGAAAATTATTGAATTGATTGAAAATTGAAAATTGAAAATTGAAAATTTTTGTAATACCACCAACCCACCCCATATTAATACAAGCCAATCAGAAACCAACATGGTTTCCCAGTCCATGATTGCTATCACTGTAGTTATCCAAATCATAAGATAACTTAAGCCTCCTAAGTGACTTAAGTAACTTAGAGTAAATGCTCCCCCTAAAAATAGCTCCACTAGTAGATAGCGAACTGGAATGGGGGAATAGCAATATCTACATTTACCACGAAGAATTAGGTAAGAGGCAATAGGCACTAGGTCGTAGAATGATAAAGTGTGGTTACATTTTGGACAAAACGACCTACCCTTATACCACGAAATACCGCGGGGCAGGCGAGAAATAAGTGCATTCGCCAC
>JAUXUE010000068.1 GCA_030681075.1 Candidatus Amesbacteria bacterium
CAGTTTAGGTTTTGGATTATATGTTTGGCACAAGATTGGAATAGAATTGTCTGGTGGAAATATTGCAATCGCCTTAATAATAACACTAGTTTTGGCAACACTATCTTATTTTATATTTGAAAAGAGATTTTTGGATTTAAAAAAACTATTTATCTTCTTTGTTCCTCTGTCACTTGCCAGCTTTGTCGCTAATGTTTCAGCTTTTGATCCCCTGGCTGTCCCAAACAATCGCTTTGGAGTACATATTTTGGATACTCCCGAGATTCACGAGGCTGCTAAGCTTGTCAACAGTAACGGTGGAGAATGGGGATATGTGACTATTCCAATGCGCAGCAATGACAGGAATAGGGGGAAATGGGTCAAGTTTTTCTTGAGCGCGCGGTCTGAAAAAGTAATCCCGATAATAAGACTTGCGACATATCCTGACAAAGATGTCTGGGTGGCACCCACTGTCTATGATCTGGTCGATTTTGCCAATTTTTTGTCCGATATGCCTTGGCCAGTCAAGAACCGCTATATTATATTATTTAACGAACCCAATCATTCCTATGAATGGGGAGGGAGTGTTTCACCTGTTGAGTATGTAAATATAATTATCGATGCAAATAGGATTTTCAAAGACCGGTCTCAAGATTATTTTTTGTTGACTGCCGGACTTGATATGTCTGTGCCCAATTCTAAAACATCTATGGATGCTTTTGAGTTTTTGCGTCGGATGAATAGTTTCCAACCAAACTGGTTAGGCTCGGTCGATGGAATTTCAGCACACGCCTATCCAAACCCCGGATTTATGGCAAGTCCCTGGAGCCAGAGTCGATATGGTATTTTGAGTTTCAAATATGAAATGGAATATTTGAAGACAAACAAGCCAATTTTTATTACCGAGACAGGTACTCTTTGGGAGAGTGGTTTTTGGCCTGAAGCTTTTAAAGTATGGGACAAATCAAATATTGTGGCTATTACACCTTTTGTCTTGATGGCAGGTGGGGGAGAATTTGCCAAGTTTTCCTTATTGGATTCTGGTGGTCAGCCAAAGCCAGGCTATAAGGAGATATTTAAACTATCAAAGATTTCAGGAAGTCCATTACTTTCCAATATTCAAATAGTTTCCCAACCACAGAAGTTAATATTTACATCAGAAACTTTCTGGCAAAAACTGGTGCGATTTTTTAAATTTGAAAAACCAAAGGGTTTGTCAAAATTGAAAGTTGGAAAGAAAGTAATAGAAATTGAGATAGCCCAAAATGATTTTGAAAGAGAGCAGGGATTGTCTGGTCGTGATGGGCTACCCACCAATACTGGAATGTATTTTATATTTGAAAAAGCTGATAGACATGCTTTCTGGATGAAGGATATGAAATTTGACCTGGATTTCATCTGGATCCAAAATGGCCGTGTAGTCTATCTCTCAGAACATGTCTCCAATCCAGCCACGATTTACCCACCCATGCCAGTTGACCGCGTATTGGAAGTACTGTCAGACTTTGTGCAACAGAACCATATTGCAGTGGGTGATAAAATAGAAGTGTGGTAAGTTACAAAATTGGGACAGTCAATGCTTACTATGCCAAGCTTTCTATGATGGCCGTGGATTTGACGTCGGATATCCATTTAATGGATACAATTTCAATAAACAGTCAAGAATTTAAAATTAGAAAAATTAAAAAAGAGTATTTGTTTGTTGACCTCGCCACAAAAGGTGAAACAGTGGTTATCAATGCTGATTTTCCTGTTGCTATTGGAGACGAGCTTGTGAGAACATAAGCCCATGATATTGTCACCAGCACCTGATATCAAAAAACGTATTGATTTCTTGGCCAAAGAACTTTCTCTTTTACATATAAACTATAAAAATATTTTTTGTTTTCGCAGTACTGGCTCGACCGGACGGGCATATGCCAGGATTTGGAGTCTACCTCGCATTTGGCAAATGGGTCTGAATATTGAAGCTCATTATTGTATCGAGGTCATTGCCGAAAAATTTGATAAGCAATCTCCAGATGAACAAGAAAAAATTTTGATACATGAATTGATGCATATTCCCAAAAACTTTTCAGGAGCACTTGTCCCCCACCGCACTCACAAAAATAGGACTTTCCGGCATTATCATGATCATGTGGATGAACTTTATAAAATGTTAAAAAGAAAGTCATATGCTAATCATTCACGGTGAAAATCAAATAGGTTCACGAGAATACTTTCTCGAATTGAGGACACAAAAACCTGGTGATATTTTAGATGGAGACCAATTAGTTCTGAATGATCTTCAATCAAAGTTAAGCGCTTCTTCGCTTTTTGGTGAATCACAAACCATATATGTGGAAAATCTATTTACCAGAAGACCAAGTAATGATAAAAAAGCGATTATAGAATTTTTGGAGAGTGCAAACCCTGCCAATCTGGTAATTTGGGAACACAAAGCGATTACTACAAAGGCTGAAAACAAGAACTTTGAAATGCCCAAGTATCTTTTTGCTTTCTGGAACAAGCCGACGCTTAAGAATTTTCATCTGGCATTACAAGTCGCAGCCGTCGAGCAAATATTTGCAGGTCTTATTACCGGAGCTCACAAAAGGCAAGACAAGAAGACCCTAAAAGAATATTTGGATATAGATTACAAAAACAAAACTTCAGCCTTACCCTATGATTTGAAAGCAGCCCTTGAATTTTGGTTAATAAAAACACATAATTGATTTATGTCTCTGCCCAGATACACTAGATGGTTTATAGATTTGTCCAAAGAAGACATTAATATCGCTGGAGGCAAGGGTGCCAATCTCGGAGAACTGACCCAAACCAAGATTCCGGTTCCGCCTGGTTTTGTAGTCTTATCGTCTGCTTATTTTGCTTTTTTGGATATCAATGGTCTGCGTCCCAAAATTCATGCAATATTATCAGGCTGTGATGTTTCTGATCCAAAGCAATTACATACTGCCTCGCAAAAAGTTCAAAAATTGATTTTGGGAAGTGAAATGCCACACGACATGAGTATGGAAATCATGAAAAATTATGCCAAATTGGGAAGAGATGTATATATAGCAGTTCGATCATCGGCTACAGCTGAGGATCTACCTGGGGCATCTTTTGCCGGTCAACAAGAATCTTACTTAAATGTCCGCGGTGATACAAATTTGATTATGCGCGTCCGTGATGCCTGGGCATCACTATTTGGAGAAAGAGCGATTTTTTATCGAGTGCAAAAGAATTTTGATCATTTATAAGTAGGTATAGCTGTCCCGGTCCAGATAATGATCCAGTCCGAAGTCTCGGGAGTAATGTTTACTGTCGATCCCATTACCCAAGATAAAGATAAATTGGTAATTGAAGCTATTTATGGTCTGGGAGATTACATAGTCCAAGGGGTAGTTACACCAGATCATTACGAAGTCAGCAAAGCCAAAAAAGAAATTTTGACCAAGAACATTGCCAAGCAGACTATTATGGAAACCCGTGGAGGCAAAGAGGTAATAGAATCCAAAGTACCAGCAAAAAAGCAAGAACTGCAAAAAATTTCTGACAAACATATTTTACATCTAGCTGAGATAGGTAAAAAGATTCATGCTCACTACTTCTTTCCTCAGGATATCGAGTGGGCATTGGAAGGTGGCAAGATTTATATTACACAGGCAAGGCCGATTACGACACTGGGGGGGGCACAGGCACAGAATATCGAAGGCACAGAAAAAATTAACCGTGAAGTAATTCTCAAAGGTGCTCCGGCTGCGCCGGGTATGGTCTCAGGGCCTGTAAGAATGGTGCCAGATGTCAAGCTTTTAGGCAGAGTCAAGAAGGGTGACATTATGGTGACGGATATGACCACACCCGATTTTGTTCCAGCGATGCGCAGAGCCGCCGGAATTATTACCAATCGTGGTGGACTGACTTCGCATGCTGCCATTGTTTCCCGCGAATTAGGTGTTCCCTGTATTGTAGGAACTGGTACTGCCACCAAAGTTCTCAAAGATGATATGGTGGTGACTCTCAATGGCTCGACAGGGGAAATTTATAAGGGCGGTTTGCCAAAATCATCAAATATTATAATTCCAAATATCAAACCCGATAAAATTATTCCAAATATCAAGACAGCCACAAAGATTTATGTCAATTTGGCAGAGCCAGAGAGAGCAGTTGAGATTGCCAAAAATCATGTCGATGGAGTCGGATTACTTCGAGCTGAATTTATGATGGGGAATATCGGAGTTCATCCAAAAAAGATGATTGCTGATGGAAAATCTGAAGTTTATATCAACAAATTGGCAAGCGACTTGGCTGTATTTTGTAAGGCATTTGGTAACAGACCGATTATTTATAGATCTTCTGATTTTAAGACCAATGAGTATCGGCATCTCAAGGGCGGAGAATTATATGAGCCGGAAGAAAGTAATCCCATGCTTGGATTTAGAGGAGCTTTTCGGTATATCAAAAATCCTGATGTTTTTGATCTGGAATTGGCAGCTATCAAGAAAGTCCGTAACAAAATGGGTTACAAAAATCTCAATTTAATGATTCCCTTTGTCAGAACTCCTGCTGAAATGCTCGAGGTAAAAAAGATGGTAACTACAGCGGGTCTTATCAGAAGTGGGACTTTTAAGCTCTACATGATGTGCGAAATTCCCAGCAACGTCATATTATTGGATGATTTTCTGGATATCGGAATTGACGGCATATCGATTGGCAGTAATGATCTGACCATGATGATAATGGGGACTGACCGTGATAACGAAGAAGTAGCTCCCGAGTTTGACGAACGAAATCCTGCAGTTATTTGGGCATTGGAAAAGACTATCAAGACTTGTATAAAGCGAGGTGTGGCCTGCGGAATTTGTGGTCAATCACCATCGGAGTATCCAGATCTGGTAGAGAAATTGGTTGCCTGGGGAATTACAAGTATTTCGGTTAATCCTGATGTTATCGATAGGACGCGGCAAATTGTAGCAAATTGCGAGAGCAAGCTAATTAAATATGGCAAAAATAAATAAGATATATGCTAGGGAAATTCTCGATTCCAGGGCTACACCAACCTTGGAAGTAATCTGTATTCTAGATGATGGTTCTGTCGGGGTTTCCTCTCCTCCGTCAAATGGAGCTCACGAACTGCGGGATGGCGATCCAAATAGATATTTGGGTTTTGGCGTACTCAAGGCTGTCGAAAATATCAACCAGGCAAATTCTTCCGATATTGTGGGTGTAGAATTTTCAAGCTTAGCAGATTTGGATCAAAAGCTTTCGGGATTAAGTCAGAAATTGGGTAGTAATTCAGCCTTAGGAATATCTATCGCTTTTGCCAAGGCCATGGCAGTATCGGCCAAAATGCCTCTGTACAAATATATTGCTAAGCTATCCGCAAATCAACAGGCGATGTATATACCGACACCACTATTTAATATGATCAATGGGGGCAGCCACGGTGCAGGAAATCTTGATTTTCAGGAGTTTTGGGTGGTACCAAATCACTTGGGATCTTTTGCCAAAGCCTTGGAGACTGGAGCTGTCATATATTTGAACCTCAAAAAATTACTCGCTAGGCGTGGCGCTATTCATAGTGTAGGAGACGAAGGAGGATTCGCGCCAAATTTGTTTACCAATCTCGATGCCTTGGAAATTCTCAACGAATCTATTATTCAGTCAAATCGTAAGCCAAATATCGATGTCGAGCTGGGACTGGATCTTGCTCCCCATTCATTTTATAAAGACGGCCGGTATATGATCAAAGACCGAAGTAGTCCTATGGAGACGGGTGAATTTATCGATTATTTACGCGATCTGAATTCTCAGTATCATTTGAGACTACTTGAGGATCCGTTATCCGAAGATGATTGGAAAGGATGGGCACAAATTACAGCCGAATTGGGAAATTCGACCACAATTGTGGGTGATGATTTGCTAATGACCAATCCCGACCGGGTCAAAAAAGCTATTGTCGAAAAATCGTGCAACGCCTTACTGGTCAAACTAAACGAATTAAACACTGTCACAGATAATTTACAGGTTATAAAGCTCGCTCGTGATGCCGGGTGGAAAATAATTGTTTCCCACAGGTCTGGGGAGACCAATGACACATTTATTGCTGATCTGGCTGTAGGAGTAGGAGCCGACTATGTCAAGTTTGGAGCTCCAGCCCGAGGAGAACGAGTGGCTAAGTACAATCGCCTTTTGGCTATAGAAACAGAGATTTTAGTCCATCCCTAGTTCTCTTAATCTGTTGTATTTTGCAATTCTTTCCCCACGATCCATACCCCCAAATTTTACAAAATCAGCTTGAACCTCAAGCGCAAAATCCACGATCCAGTCGTCATCTGTTTCTTCGCCTCTGTGGGAAACGACGATTTTTAAGCCATTTTCTTTAGCTTTATTGACAGTATTTAGGGTACCGGTAATAGTTCCGTTTTGATTGGGTTTTATAATTATGGCGTTTATTACCTTGGGATTTAGGGCTTTATCCAAACGTTTGCAGTTGGTTACTGTCAGATCATCACCAATGACCATAATACGCTTGCCAAATTTGGTATAAAAGTCTGACCACCTCTCCCAATCTTCCTCCGGATAGGGATCTTCAACTGAGCAAATATTGTAAGTATCCAAAAGCTCTGTCCAATTCAAATGGTCGTGAGCAAAAGTTGAGGCTACATCAAGTGCGAGTTTACTGTCGGGAAAGACTTGCTTAATATTTTCGAGGACCAAATTGTTATCAAAGTTTGTGGGAGAAAATCCACCTTCAGCTCCGACCAAGCTTTCGATGTTTAGCCGCTCAAGGTGATTTTTCATTAGTTTAAAATCAGCCTGGGCTTGCTTTATAGATGTTTCAATAATCGTAAACTCCTGCATCGAAATATCACCATTTCCGTGCTTACCGCCTTCAAATAAGAGCAAAAATAGACCAGGAAACTTGGTATAAACCTTGGATTTGAGATTGTGTTTCCAAAAAGCGGCTGATATCGGTAGACTGGCGTTACCAGCCAATTTTGATTCTATCAAAAGCCTATCCAAATCCTCTTGGTTTAAATCTAAATTTAATAGCTTGGGTTTTACATCATTGATTTGACTTATAGCCTGAGGAACAGGTAAATTGTGGACTTCATAATTTCCGGCTGAAATTCCAGCTGGTACAGAAACAGTCGTCTGCCCGTCTGGAAAATCCATAGTAAGTTCCACTGTTTCATTACCCATCGATGACAAAATAGCATGAGACTTGATGTCAATTATTTTCATACGTGGTACACTTAATTATTATATGTCAAATAAACCAAAACCAGTAGTACTTGCGATTTTGGATGGATGGGGTATAGCACCGCCTGGAAACGGGAATGCAATAACATTGGCCAAGACGCCAAACATGCAATCCCTTTGGCTGTCATTTGTCCGCACTCAGCTGATTGCACACGGTGAATCGGTAGGCTTACCAAAGCGGGAACCTGGAAACACTGAGACGGGACACTTGAATATTGGGGCCGGTAGAATTGTCTATCAGGATCTACCAAGGATAAATATGTCAATTGCCGATGGTACTTTTTTTCAAAATGCTGCACTTCTCAAGGCAATAAATCATGCCAAAACAAACAATTCAGCTCTCCATCTGATGGGTCTGGTTGGAGGTGGAGGTGTCCACTCTGATTTGTCACATTTGTTTGCCTTGCTTAGGTTGTGTCATGAACAACATTTGACCAAAGTCTATCTTCATCTCTTTACCGATGGTCGTGATTCACCACCTAATGCCTCGATGACCTATATAGCCAAGCTCCAGGAGGTTTTGAAAAAAGAAGAAATCGGCCAGATAGCCAGTGTTATGGGTAGGTATTTTGCCATGGACCGGGATTTCCGCTGGGATAGAATTGAAAAAGCGTATTTGTGTCTGACAAAGAGAGCGGGGTTAAAGGCGGAGACTATTGAGACAGCTATCAAATATTCGTATGCAAATGGGAAGACAGATGAATTTATTGAACCTACTGTGATTATTCCAGGTGCAGCAATAAAAACAAACGATGCGGTTATATTTTATAACTACCGGATTGATCGCCCCCGCGAATTGACTAGGGCTTTTACGGCTCCAGATTTTGAGACATCGGGGAATAAAATGAGCTTTGATCCGTATGCCGTTAAATATATGGCCAAACATCAGGAAGATTCAGATCAAGTTAGTGCCCGTCAGACACCTTTTGATAGGGGAGCGATGCTCAAAAATCTTTGCTTTGTTACTTTAACCGAGTATGAGAAAGGTTTGCCGGTAGAAGTCGCCTATCCTCCAAGTATAGTTAACTCACCGCTGGGAAAAGTAGTCTCGGATGTAGGTCTTCGTCAGCTTCGAATGTCGGAAAGTGAAAAAGAGCGGTTCGTCACTTATTATTTTAATGGTCTTCGGGATGATAAGTTTCCAGGTGAAGATAGACAGATTATTCCTTCACCCAAAGTACCAACATATGACAAAAAGCCAGAAATGTCTGCAGTTGAGATGACCGACAAATTAATCGAAAAGATAAAGTCCAATATGTATGATCTGATTATTGTTAACTATGCTAATGCGGACATGGTTGGTCATACTGGTAATCTAAAATCTACAATCGTTGGTTGTGAGACTATTGATACTTGCATAGGCCGAGTATCAGAGACGATCTTGGCTTTTGGTGGAGTATTAATAATAACAGCTGATCATGGCAATGCTGAAGAGATGATCAATAGGGTAACGGGTGAGATCGATACCGAGCATAATGCCAATCCGGTTCCATTTATAGTTGTTGGTCAGGATTTTAGATTGGCGACTCAGTTGCCTCAAGGAATATTGGCTGATGTGGCGCCGACTATTCTTTCGATTCTTCGGGTCAATTCTCCTTCGGATATGATTGGCCGGAATCTATTGGCCGGTAGACTAAAATAGTATATTCGCCGCGGGCGACAATTTTCAATTCACAATTTACAATTTTCACTATCTGTTCGTGGATTTTGGTTAGTTCGTGAGCGAGGACAATTTGGGCATCGGGATAGCGGGATTTTATTTCAGCAATTGTTTTTTCAACACGCATGGGCGATTCATAAATAATAGTGGTTTCTTCCTCTCGGATTTCCCATTTTTTGGGTAAGAATCCCAAAAATAAAAATTTGTTTGTTGGAAGACCAGATGCGCTGAGGGCTGTGATAGCTGCACAAGGACCAGGGATAGGAACGACTTTTTTGGCTGCCCTGACCAGCTTAAAACCAGGATCAGAAATGAGTGGTGTACCGGCGTCAGAAACCAAAGCGACATCGTTATTTTCTAGCTCCATTAGTATTTTATCGATGACTTGGGCTTCATTAAAATCACGAATAGATATATATCTTTTTGGTTGAGTATTACCCAAGAGTTTGATCAAGTTACCAGTATGTCTTGTATCTTCACAGGCAATAACTTGTGTATTTAATAATATTTTTGTAGCACGCAAGGAAATATCTTCCAGATTGCCAATTGGGGTCGCTACCACGTATAATATACCCATGATTGATTCATTATACCTCCTGACCTGGGCTGGACCCTTTGCACTTTTGGCTATCTTTCTAATCGTATTTGCAGAATCGGGTTTATTTTTTGGTTTTTTTCTACCTGGTGATAGTCTATTGTTTACCGCGGGATTACTGTCAGCCACTGGAATTATTCCATTTATGCCATTATTGATTTGTTCTTTTGTAGCTGCAGTTCTCGGTGATAACGTCGGTTATTGGTTTGGGCACAAAGTGGGACCAAAGATATTTGCCAGAGA